>SUUD01000083.1 GCA_015062715.1 Olsenella sp.
CATGGATGTCGCAGGCCAGCGCCAGCCTCCGCGCGGTGTCGCGCACCTGGGCGACGATCTTGTCCGAGAGCGAGAACGGCGGGTAGCAGCAGGCCGAGTCGCCCGAGTGGATGCCGCACTCCTCGATGTGCTCGAGCACGGCGCCCACGTAGGCCTCGTCGCCGTCGCAGAGCGCGTCGACGTCGAGCTCGATGGCGTCCTCGAGGAAGGCGTCCAAGTAGACGGGATGGTCAGGCGAGACCTGCGTGGCCTGCTCCATGTAGCCGGCGAGGTCCTCGTCGTTGTAGACGATGGCCATGCCGCGCCCGCCCAGCACGTAGCTGGGACGCACCAGCAGGGGGTATCCGATGCGCCGGGCCACCCGCCTGGCCTCGTCGATGGTCTCGGCCACGCTCGAGGGCGGGTAGGCGATCTCGAGGCGGTCGAGCAGGGCGGCGAAGCGGTCGCGGTCCTCGGCGAGGTCGATGGCCTCGGGCTGGGTCCCCATGACGGGCACGCCGGCCGCCTTGAGGCGTGCAGCCAGGTTGATGGGGGTCTGGCCGCCGAGCGTGACGATGACGCCCACGGGCCGCTCGACCTCGATGACGTTCATGACGTCCTCGAAGGTGAGCGGCTCGAAGTACAGGCGGTCGGACGTGTCGTAGTCGGTCGAGACGGTCTCGGGGTTGCAGTTGACCATGACCGTCTCGAAGCCGAGGTCGCGCAGGGCGTACGAGGCGTGCACGCAGCAATAGTCGAACTCGATGCCCTGGCCGATGCGGTTGGGGCCGGCCGAGAGGATCACCACGCGAGGGCGCTCCGCCTCGACATGCTCGGAGGCGCCGCCGCCCACGTAGGTGAGGTAGTGGTAGCCGGTGTGGCTCTCGAACTCGCCGGCGCAGGTGTCGACCGTCTTGACGGCCGGTCGCACGCCCAGGACCTCGCGCAGGGCGCGCACGACCTCCTCGCGCTGGCCGGTGAGGTGCGCCAGCTGCACGTCCGAGAAGCCCATCTGCTTGGCGGCCAGCATGCGGTCGGGCGTGAGCCCCGAGAGGCCGAGCCCAGCAACGGCTCGCTCGGCGGCCACGATGTCTGCGATGCGGTGGAGGAACCACGGGTCGATGCGCGTCGCCTCGTGCACGCGCCCGACCGTCCAGCCACGGCGCAGGGCCTCTGCCACGTAGAGGATGCGCTCGGCCGTGGGGCGGGCCACCAGCTCGTCGAAGCGGTCCTCGTCGAAGGCGTCGCGGCCGTCGGCTCCCAGGCCGGCATGCCCCTGCTCGAGCGAGCGCATGGCCTTCTGGAGGGCCTCCTCGAAGGTGGAGCCTATGGCCATGACCTCGCCCACCGCCTTCATGCGCGTGGTGAGGGTGTCCTCGGCGCCCTTGAACTTCTCGAAGGCGAAGCGCGGCACCTTGACCACGCAGTAGTCGATGGCCGGCTCGAAGCAGGCCGGCGTGGCGCCGGTGATGTCGTTGGTGATCTCGTCGAGGGTGTAGCCCACCGAGAGCAGCGCCGCCATCTTGGCGATGGGAAAGCCCGTGGCCTTGCTGGCGAGCGCCGAGGAGCGGCTCACGCGCGGGTTCATCTCGATGACGATGACGCGGCCGTCATCGGGGTTCACGGCAAACTGCACGTTGGAGCCGCCGCAGGCCACGCCCACGCGCTCGAGCACCGCCAGCGAGTGGTCGCGCAGGCGCTGGAGCTCGAAGTCGTTGAGCGTCTGGCAGGGCGCCACGGTGATCGAGTCGCCCGTGTGCACGCCCATGGGGTCGAGGTTCTCGATGGAGCACACGACGATGCCGTTGCCGGCGACGTCGCGCATGACCTCCATCTCGATCTCCTTCCAGCCCTCGAGGCTCTGCTCGACGAGCACCTCGCTGTTGGCCGAGAGCGCAAGGCCCTGCTCGGCAATGCGCAGCAGGTCATCGTGGTCGTAGGCCATGCCGCCGCCGGCCCCGCCCAGCGTGAAGGCCGGGCGCAGCACCACCGGGTAGCCGATGTCCTCCGCGATGGCCTCGCACTCCCCAATCGTGTGCGCCACGCCCGAGCGCGCCACCTCGAGGCCGATGTCGCGCATGGCCTGGGCAAAGAGCTCGCGGTCCTCGCCGCACTCGATGCTGGCGATGTCGCAGCCGATGACCTCGACGCCAAAGCGCTCGAGCACGCCGGCCTGCGCCAGCTCGATCGCGCAGTTGAGTGCCGTCTGGCCGCCCATGTTGGGCAGGAGGGCGTCCGGTCGCTCGCGCTCGATGACCTTGGCCACGCTCGCGCAGGTGATGGGCTCCACGTAGGTGCGGTCGGCCGTCTCGGGGTCGGTCATGATGGTGGCGGGGTTGGAGTTGACGAGCACCACCTCGTAGCCCTCGGCGCGAAGCGCCCGGACCGCCTGGGTGCCGGAGTAGTCGAACTCGCAGGCCTGGCCGATCACGATGGGGCCGGAGCCAATGACCAGGATCTTCTTGATGTCTTCCCTCTTGGGCATTAGCGGGCCCTCCCCTCGCGAACGTCGATGGCCAGGTAGTCTGCGGGCACGGCACCCTCGCGGTCCCGGTCGCGCCACGCCTCCATGAGCCGGGCGAAGGCCTCGAAGGCGTAGGCGGAGTCGTTGGGGCCGGGCTTGGCCTCGGGGTGGTACTGCATCGAGAAGGCCGGGATGTCCAGGAACTGCAGGCCCTCGGGCGTGCCGTCGTTGAGGTTGACGTGGGTGAGGCGCACGCGCCCGAAGCGCTCGTTCAGGGCGACCGGCGCGACGTGGCGCTCGCTCCAGAAGCGCAGGTCGCGCACGTGCTCGGAGAAGCCGCCCGACAGCTCGGGCACGAGCGGCCCAAAGGTCTCGAAGACGGGGCCGTAGTTGTGGTTCTGGGCGGTTATCTCGACCTTGCCCGTCAGCAGGTTCATGACGGGCTCGTTGCCGCCATGGTGGCCATACGGGAGCTTCTCGACCTGGGCGCCCGTCGCCAGCGTGACGATCTGGTTGCCCAGGCAGATGCCGAAGACCGGGACCTTGCCCAAGAGGTCGCGCGCGGCCTCCGCCGTAGCATCCACCTGCTCGGGGTCACCGGGACCGTTGGAGAGGAACACGCCGTCGGGCGCGTGCGAGAGGGCGACCTCGGCGGGCGTGTCCCAGGGCACCGCGGTGACGCGTATGCCCGCCTCGGACATGCGGCGCACGATGCCCGCCTTCTCTCCGCAGTCGTAGGCAACCACGTGCAGGCCACGGCCATGGACCGCCGGCACCTCGTAGGGCTCGTCCGTCGAGACGTCGGGCACGAAGTTGTGGGCGGAGATGGGCTCGGACGCCCGGACGCGCGCCACCAGGCTCTCCGAGTCGAGGTCGACCGTCGAGATGGCCGCCCTCATCGCGCCGCCCTCGCGGATGCGCAGGGTGAGAGCGCGCGTGTCCACCCCCTCGATGGCCACGACCCCGCGCTCGCGCAGCAGGTCGGGCAGGGTCTGGACGCTCTGCCAGTTGCTGGGTGCGTGGCACATGTCACGTACGACCAGGCCACGCAGGTCGAGCCTCCTCGACTGCATGTCGAGCCTGTTCACGCCGTAGTTTCCCACCTGTGGGTAGGTGAGCGTCACGATCTGCCCCGCATAGGAGGGGTCGCTCACGATCTCCTGGTAGCCCACCATCGAGGTGTTGAAGACGACCTCGCCAAAGGTCTCGCCCGCGGCGCCGCAGCACCGGCCACGAAACACGCTCCCGTCCTCGAGCGCCAACAGCGCCCCGGGGCTCCGTCCCTCGTCGACGAGAAGGTTCACGCGCATCACCCGCTTCCTGGATCGTGACGGCGCAGGGACTAGCTGGAGGCAAAGTGCCCACAAAAGAACGGGAGGTCCGTCACCTCGTGACGGTTCCTCCCGCGCATGCTGTCCAAGCTGGTTCCCACGCTGTCTCCTTGCCGGCATCTCGTGCCGAGTTAAAGGTCTAGAGCATAGTAAGCGAAGGGGTGATACATGCGAGAATTCGTAACAACATGGCAAGCTATGCGCCATAACGCATTTACACGCCATAAAGTCATCAAAAAAGGACCCCGGCGCGAGGCCGGGGTCCCGTCTCATCGATGCAATCGCTGTCGCTTACACGACACCCTGGGCCATCATGGCCTCGGCGACCTTGAGGAAGCCGGCGATGTTGGCGCCCGCAACGTAGTCGCCCTCACGGCCGTACTCCTTGGCCGCGTCGTCGCACGCGTGGTAGATGCCGCGCATGATGGACTCGAGGCGGGAGTCGACCTCGTCGAAGGTCCAGGAGATGTGGCCGGCGTTCTGGCTCATCTCGAGGCCCGAGGTGGCCACGCCACCGGCGTTGGCAGCCTTGCCGGGGAAGAAGGCGACGCCGTTCTCCTGCAGGTACTTGGTGGCGTCGAGCGTGGTGGGCATGTTGGCGCCCTCGCCCACGATCTTGCAGCCGTTGGCCACGAGCTTCTCGGCATCCTCGAGCAGCAGCGTGTTCTCGCGGGCGCAGGGAAGGGCGATGTCGCAGGGGACGCCCCAGACGCCGCGGCCGTCCTCGGCGTGGTACTCGGCGTTCGGGCGGAACTCGGTGTACATGGCCAGGGAGACGCCCTTGTCATTGCCGGAGCGCTTGCGGTTGTAGATGGCCTCGAGGGCGGAGACGTCCAGGCCCTCGGCGTCGTAGACCCAGCCCTTGGTGTCGGAGCAGGCGACGACCTTGGCGCCGAGCTGCTCGGCCTTCTTGATGGCGTAGATGGCGACGTTGCCGGAGCCGTGGACGACGGTGACCTTGCCCTCGAAGGAGTCGTCGTGGCACTTGAGGTACTCGTCGACGTAGTAGACCAGGCCGAAGCCGGTGGCCTCGGTACGGGCGAGCGAGCCGCCGAAGGTGAGGCCCTTGCCGGTCAGGACGCCGGTGAAGGTGTTGGAGAGGCGCTTGTACTGACCGAACATGTAGGCAACCTCACGGCCGCCGACGCCCAGGTCACCGGCGGGGACGTCGGTGTCCTCGCCGATGTGGCGGAAGAGCTCGGTCATGAACGACTGGCAGAAGCGCATGATCTCGTTGTTGGACTTGCCCTTGGGGTCGAAGTCGGAGCCGCCCTTGCCGCCGCCCATGGGGAGCGTGGTGAGGGCGTTCTTGAAGATCTGCTCGAAGCCCAGGAACTTGAGCATGCCCAGGGTGACCGTGGGGTTGAAGCGCAGGCCGCCCTTGTAGGGGCCGATGGCGGAGTTGAACTGGACGCGGTAGCCGCGGTTGACCTGGACCTTGCCCTCGTCGTCGATCCAGGGCACGCGGAAGATGATGACGCGCTCGGGCTCGACGAGGCGCTCGAGAAGGGCGGCCTCCTCGTACTCGGGGTGGGCGTCGACGGCGGGCTGGATGGTCTCGAGGACCTCGGTGGCAGCCTGGATGAACTGAGGCTGGTCGGCGTACCTCTCCTTGAGCTCGGCAAGGACGCGCTCGGAATAGCTCATGTGCTTCCCCTCTCTGTTGACCTGTAGTACTGCACGGGGAAAGGATACGTTTCGTTTATTTCATCGTGGTTTGCATGCAGAGGGCGTAACACGTTATTCATCAAGAGTATCCCGAACTGGAAACAACGACGAGCGTAGGGCGGCAATTGCCCTCGCGGGGGCGCCTGTGGGTAGAATGGCCTCGGGCATGCACGTCGGAGGGAGCCATCATGTTCGCACGCACCAAGCTCGTCGCGGCATCGTCCGCACTCGCACTCGCCCTCTCGCTCGTCGCCTGCGGGGCGACGCCGGCGGACGAGCCCGCGCCCGAGCCGGCAGACGTGATCGAGGACGTCGAGCTGGACGAGGAGGACACCGGGCTTGACGATGCCGAGGGCCTCACCGACGAGGACGCGGATGATGCGGACCAGGCCACCCAGCGCATCGGGACCCCCGACTACGGCTATGTCGACGTGCCTGCGGACTACATCCCCTTCACGGACGTGGTGGGCGGCACCGACCTGCAGTTCTCGGACGTCACGGGCACGTCGATCTTCACCCTCAACACCTTTGACCTCTCGTCGCTCTCCGAGGACGAGCGAGAGTCGTTCACGCTCTACGACGCCGCCCAGACGCTCGCGGGCAACATAAGCCAGGCGGCAGACGACGTGCAGGGCGCCACGGTCGAGCTCTGCGGGCGGACCGCCTACCAGGTGTATGCCTGGTACGAGGAAGACGACACCTTCCTGGTCGCCTGGGTCGTGGACGACCCCGAAGGCACCATCCACTACGTCTGCGTCGAGGGGCCCGGCGACACGATCCTCGACAACGTCGAGCTGGTCGAGGAAACCTACGCCTTCGAGGGCTAGCAGCGACCGCCTGGAGCCAGCGGGATTATCGACAAACTTTGTCCGCAGGGACGCTCGGCCCTGCCCAGCGGCACCCCGAGCGTCCCTGCGGACAAACTTTGTCAAAAGGGACGCTGCCGGATTCGCCGCCATTGCTGTCACAGGCTGTTGCCATCAGATACGAAAAAAGGTCAGGCAATATGCCTGACCTCGTGTTTCGATGGTGGACCGGCAGGGATTCGAACCCTGGACCTTGGGATTAAGAGTCCCCTGCTCTACCAGCTGAGCTACCGGTCCGTATTCCGTTGACAAGGCTGCCAAATGGGGTGGGTGAAGGGACTCGAACCCTCGACCTCCGGGGCCACAACCCAGCGCTCTGCCAACTGAGCCACACCCACCGTTTGGCCACCTCGAAAAGCAGCTAGATTATAGTAACCAATCGCCGCGACAATGCAAGCCTGAATCAGAACTTTTCCACGCGAGGTTCGCTTACGAACGAATAGAATCCCACTTCCGCATCGTCGAAGTAGTACACGGCCGTGTTCCCATCACCCGCGGCGTACATGCTCTTGAGCCCCGGATTGGCATCGAGGAAGGTCTCCTGGACCTCGACGCGCGGGTCCTCGACGAGCCTGCCGGTGATGCGAATCCAGCTGTCGGGCTTGGAGGCACAAAGCTCTACCTTGGGATTTGCTGCCAGCTGATGCGCGACCGCCTTCACCTTGCCGCTCTGGAGGTAGAGCCTGCCGTCGATGATCGCATGGGCGCCGAACGGGCGCACGCGCGGCTGGTCGCCCTCCACCGTGGCGAGGAAGTAGTACCCGCACTCGTCCATGAACTTCTTCACATCGTCTACAACTGCCATGGCGCTCTCCCCTCTCGCGGCTTGCCTTGCGACAAGGATACGACACGCGCAGTGCTACAATCTCGCCGTGTCCGCCAACGGACGACATGCGCTCATAGCTCAACGGATAGAGCACCGGTCTTCTAAACCGATGGTTGCGGGTTCGATTCCTGCTGGGCGCACCAGAGAAGGACGGCCGCCCACCTGCATCGCAGGCGGGCGGCCTCTTTGGCTTGCGGGATGCCGCCGGGCGGCACCGGGCTAGACCAGGTACTCGGCGATCTGGACGGCGTTGGTCGCGGCGCCCTTGCGGATCTGGTCGCCACAGCACCACAGCGTGATGGCGTTCACGCCGTCGGGGGCGGAGGTGTCGCGACGGATGCGGCCCACGTAGATGAGGTCCTGGTCGCTCGTGTCGAGCGGCATGGGGTACGCCAGGGCGTCGATGTCGTCGACGACCTTGACGCCCGGGGCGGCCTCGAGCAGCGCGCGGGCCTCGTCGGGCGTGATGGGACGCTCGAACTCGGCGGTGATGGACTCGGAGTGCGAGCGCATGACGGGCACGCGCACGCAGGTGCAGTTGACGCGCAGCTCGGGCAGGTGGCAGATCTTCCTGCCCTCGCGGCCCATCTTGAGCTCCTCGTCGGTGTAGTCGTTCTCGCCGAAGCCGCTGATCTGCGGGATGAGGTTGCAGGCCAGCTGGTAGGCGAAGGGCTTGGTCTCGCCCACCGGCTCGCCGTTGGCCACGCAGGCAAGCTCGCGCACGAGCTCGTCGAGGCCGGGCTTGCCGGCACCGGAGGCCGCCTGGTAGGTGCTCGCGATGATGCGCTTGAGGCCCGCCGCCTGGTGCAGCGGCCACAGGGGCACGAGGCCGATGATCGTGGCGCAGTTGGGGTTCGCGATGATGCCGGCCGGGTGGTTGGCGATGTCGGCGGCGTTGATCTCGGGGATGACCAGGGGCACGTCCTCGTCCAGGCGGAAGGCGTGGCTGTTGTCGACGCACACCGCGCCGCGCTTGACGGCCTCGGGCATAA
>SUUD01000084.1 GCA_015062715.1 Olsenella sp.
TAGCGCGACAGCACATCGTCGCGGAACTGCTCGAGGAACTCGTGCACGCGCGGGCCGTTCTCGTAGAAGCGCAGGCCGCGCGCGCCGGGCGGCATGAGGTGGTCGTTGGGCAGGCCGGGGACCTTGCTCGTGAAGGTGATGACGTCCTCGCGGAAGCCGTCCACCCCCAGGTCGAGCCAGAAGCGCATGACGTCCTCGACCTCCTCGCGCACGCGCGGGTTGTCCATGTTGAGGTCTGGCTGTCCCTTGGCAAAGACATGCAGGTACCACTGGTCGATGGCGGGCTCGTACTCCCATGCGCCCCCCTCGAAGAGGCTGTCCCAGTTGTTGGGGGGAATCGCGCGCCCCATGCGGTCGCGGCCGCCATCACGCCAGATGTAGTAGTCGTGGTAGGGGTTGTCGCGCGAGCTGCGGCTCTCCTTGAACCAGGGGTGCTCGCTCGACGTGTGGTTGACCACGAGGTCCATGATCACGCGCAGGCCACGCGCGTGCGCCCCGTCAAGCACCCGCTTGAAAACCTCGAGGTCGCCATATGCGGGGTCAATTCCCTTGTAGTCGGCGATGTCGTAGCCAAAGTCCGCCTGGGGAGAGGGGTAGAGCGGGCTGAACCAGATGCCCGTCACGCCCAGGCTGGCGATGTAGTCGAGCTTCTCGAGCACGCCCCAGAGGTCGCCGATGCCGTCTCCGTTGCCGTCCTTGAAGCTCCGCGGCCAGATCTGGTAGAAGACCGCATCCTTGTACCAGCGATTACGTTCCATGGGAGCCTCCGTGTTCGTCTATGCGGGCAGGTACGTCCCGTGACGCCACCGCCCCTCGGCGTCAATCTGGCAGAGCGAGACAATTGTACGCATCGGCACCCGACATAAGAACGCGCCGGCCAAACGGCCGGCGCCCGAGTCAATCTGGTTGTGTTGCGGTCGAGGCCGATGCACCCCTAGGCGGCGAAGGCATCCGTCACGGTGAGGGCCTTGCCGTAGTAGAACTTGGTGTCGTAGAAGCCCTCGGTCTTGGAGTCGACGTAGGCCATGACGGAGATGGTGGCGACGAGGCTGGCGACGATTGCGAAGAGACCCATGGTTGTTCCGTCCTCTGGTAATGATTCTGTAATAATTCTCCTTGAGTATATGGTGTCTGCCACCTCGTTTTTACGCGATTTCGACTGTTTCTATTGATACTTGTTACAGTCTAAACTTGTGACTCATCGAACCGCGTCGATTGCTCCGGAGGTCTCGCCCCACTTTGGGCTCCGCGCTCGCCTCGCTCGCTCATGAGCTGCGCTCATGAGTCGCCCAAGGCGGGGCGAGACCTCCGGGCTCATCGTTCCGGCATGGGGCAGGTGCGCCCGTCCAAAAACGCGCGCATGACCTGATAGCTGTCGGCCTCCTCATAGGAACAGGGACGCACCGCTCCCCCATCGAACGAGAGGATGTGGGCGCCCCCAATCCCCAGCAGGATGGGCGAGTGGGTGACGATGAGGTACTGCGAGCCGGCCGCGGCCTGCTCCTCAACGTGCCTCAGCAGCTCGAGCTGGCGCCGGGGCGAGAGCGCGGCCTCGGGCTCGTCCATGAGAAAGAGCCCGGGCTGGCGGTACTTGCGAATGAACGAGAGGAAGCTCTCGCCATGCGACTCGCTGTGCCAGTCCTCCATCAGCCCGTCGAAGTTGTACTCGGTCAAGGCGGCCGAGGCCACGTTGAAGAAGCTCTCGGCCCGCAGGAAGCTGCCCACCTGGGGCCTGCGGAACCCGCGCACGAGCCTCATGGCCTCGGCCAGCTCGGAGCGGTCGCCCTCGTAGGTGCTGAACGAGTAGTTGAGGGTGCCGCCCTCGGCATTGAAGCCCGCGCAGACGGCGATGGCCTCCAGAAGCGTGGACTTGCCCGTCTGGTTGTCACCCGCAAAGAGCGTGACCGGGCTCTCGAACTCAAGGCTCTCAAGCCCTGCGAGTGCGGGAATGCGCCGCAGGTAGGAGCCCTGGAGAACTGCGTCCCAGTCAATCGAGAAGCTGCGTATGAAGAGGTTGTTCATGGAGGCCCCGCCTTCCTGTAGCCGCTCAAGGCCGAATGCTACCAGTATTCCCCGACACATGGCCCGAGCAGGCCCCTCGCCCATTGACAGGTACGAATGGCCCATGCTATCGTCTCCGTCCACGACTTGGGAAGGAACCACCGTGAGCACGTCGCTCGTCTACAACCGCCTCATTGCCCCCGACGCGAAAGTCCGCGTCGGGCATGCGATGCTGCCGGTCGAGCATCTCGCCAGCCTGCCGCGCGTCGGCACCTTCCAAGTCCCCGCACCACGCGGATAACGTGGCAACGTCCAGAACAGGACGACAAAGGCACCTCATGCCGGCGGACTTGGGATTGCCCAAGCCCGCCTTTTTTGTCGTCCGCGACCGTCATACTCAAACCATCCGAGAGGAGGAACGATGTTCAAGATAGAGGGCTCGTACGCCACCGCGACCTGCTATGCCACCACCATTGACGACGGTGCGATCGAGCAGATACGCGCCATGTGCGACCAGCCCTTCACCAAGGACGCAAACGTCTGCATCATGCCCGACGCCCACGCCGGCAAGGGCTGCACCATAGGCACCACCATGCGCGTCACCGACAAGGCCGTCCCCAACATAGTGGGCGTCGACATCGGCTGCGGCATGCTCACCGTCGACGTGGGCCGCGGACGCATAGACCTGCCCCTGCTGGACGAGGCCTGCCATACCGTGCCCTCGGGCTTTGGCGTGTGGGAGGGTCGCAAGGAGCCCTTTGACCTGGAGGAGCTGCGCTGCTTCCGCCAGCTCAAGGACACCAGGCGCCTGGGGCGCTCCCTGGGCACGCTGGGCGGCGGCAACCACTTCATCGAGGTGGACGTCGCCAGCGACGGCACCAACCACCTGGTCATCCGCTCCGGCAGCCGCAACCTGGGCACCCAGGTGGCAGCGATCTACCAGAACCTGGCCATCGACCTGCACCAGGGCAAGGAGGAGTACTTCGTCAAGCGAGACGCCCTCATCGCCCAGTACAAGGCCGAGGGCCGTCGCAAGGAGATCCAGGCCGAGCTCAAGAAGCTGAGGTGGGAGGCCAAGGAGCCCGACGCGCCCGCAGACCTGTGCTGGCTCTATGGCAGCTACCTGGACGACTACCTGCACGACATCGCCGTCTGTCAGCGCTTCGCCCGGATCAACCGCGAGGTCATGGCCCGCGAGGTCTGCCGCATGGCAGGGCTCGAGGCGCGCGACGCCTTCCACACGGTGCACAACTACATCGACACGGACGAGATGATCCTGCGCAAGGGAGCCATCGCAGCGCACGAGGGCGAGCTGGTGCTCATCCCCCTCAACATGCGCGACGGCTCCATCCTGGCGCGCGGCCGGGGCAATGAGGACTGGAACTTCTCGGCACCGCACGGTGCGGGGCGGCTCATGTCGCGCTCCCAGGCAAGGGAGGTCCTGAGCCTGGCGGACTACCGCGAGCAGATGAGGGACGTCTACACCACGTCCGTGCGCGAGGGCACGCTCGACGAGGCGCCCGGCGCCTACAAGAGCGCAGACGACATCATCGAGCCCATCGCGGAGTCCGTCGACATCATCGAGCTCATGCGACCCATCTACAACTACAAGGCGTAGGGCGCAGGGAACCCCGTCCCTATCGATTGAGGAAATACAGCCCCACCAGGCAGACGAGCACGCCAACGATCTTGGTGGGGCTTATCTCCTCGTGGAACAGCAGGTACCCCACGGCGAGCAGAATCACGGCAACGAAGGCGTTTACCGAGGTGAGGGTCGTGCTCACGGGCCATCCCACCCGGTATGCCATCATGAGGCCCACCTCGAGCCCGATGACGACCACGCCCAGCGCGAAGGGCGCCCAGTTGATGCCCGAAAGCTCGCGCACGATGCTCCCGCCACGGTTGAGCACGTGATACACGACGATGGCGGCGACGGTCCCCACCCCATAGACGACGGCGACCGCAGCAAGGGGGTTGACGTCGGCAGGGATCGACTTCGAGCAGATCTGGTACACGACGTTGCAGAGCACGACGAGGGCGATGGGCCAGGCAGTAGCAAGCTCGAGCATGGGCATGAGGACCTCGCAGGTAAGAGTGGTTGGGCCGACAAGCGAGGATACCCCGAAGCGCCCCCGCGGACAACACAGAACATCCCCTTTTGCATACTCATGGTTGGATTTCCTTCTCAATATGAGTATTATTTCGCTCTGGTTAACATGGTCTGAACCAGCATTGAAAGGATTCTGCATGGACACCTTAGAGCGCCTGCTGCGCTACCTCGTCGTGCGCACGCCAAGCGACGAAAACAACGACACCGCCTGTCCCAGCTCGCAGGATGAGTTTGTCCTCGCCCGCATGCTCGAGCAGGAGCTCCGCGACCTCGGCGTCGAGGACGTCCGCGTGAGCGACGACTGCTTCGTCTACGCCAAGGTCCCCGCCACCCCCGGCCTCGAGGACGCCACCAAGCTGGGTCTCATCGCCCACATGGACACCGTCTCGCAGTTCTGCGACCACGAGATCCGCCCGCAGCTGCACGAGAACTACGATGGCTGCGACCTGCCCCTGGGCGACAGCGGCCGCACTCTCACCGTGCGTGACTTCCCGCACCTGCCCTCGCTTGCCGGGCGCACCCTGCTCACCTCGGACGGCACCACCATCCTGGGCGTCGACGACAAGGCGGGCATCGCCGAGATCATGACCGCGCTCGAGCAGGTCCTTGCCAGCAATGCCCCGCACGGCCCGCTGCGCATCGCCTTCACCCCCGACGAGGAGATCGGCACCGGCGCCTCCCACTTCGACGTCCCCGGCTTTGACGCCGACGTCGCCTACACCATGGACGGCGACGCCGAGGGCGGCATCCAGTACCAGAACTTCAACGCCTGCGAGGCCACCTTCAAGATCCACGGCGTGAGCGTGCATCCCGGCGAGGCCAAGGACATCATGGTCAACGCCGCGCTCGTGGCCTGCGAGGTCAACGCCATGCTCCCCGGTTGCGAGATCCCCCGCTGCACCGAGGGCTACGAGGGCTTCTACCACCTGCTGGGCATCAACGGCGATGAGACCCAGACCGAGATGTCCTACATCGTCCGAGACTTCGACGCCGCGTCGTTCGAGGCCCGCAAGGCCACGCTGCGCCACATCGAGAAGACGCTCAACGAGCGCTGGGGCGCCGGCACGGTGGAGCTCGCCATCGAGGACGAGTACCAGAACATGGAAAATGTCATCGAGGGCTGCCCCTTCACCATCGACCTCGCCAAGCAGGCCTGCGAGCGCGCGGGCATTGCCTGGGACGTCCAGCCCATCCGTGGCGGCACCGACGGGGCCCAGCTCTCGTTCATGGGGCTCCCCTGCCCCAACCTGGGCACCGGCGGCCACGCCTTCCACGGCCCCTTCGAGCACGCGACGGTCGAGGGAATCGACGCCGCCACCAAGATGCTCGTCGAGCTCGTGGGCGTCTACGCGGAGCACCGCAACTAGCACGGTACCAAGCGAGACCAGGAGGGACGCTCAGCCGACCCCGGCCTGGTCTCGTGCGTTTTAGAGTCCAAGTGGAAAGGAATGTCATGGACGCAACGGCACAGACGGCCTCCCCGGAGGCGGACGAGACCGAGCTTGTGGAGGGTGGCGGCAAGAAGCGCTTCAAGCTTCACTTCCCCACCGCCATCACGGTGCTCTTCATCGTGATGCTCTTCGCAGCCGCCCTCACCTACATCGTCCCCGCAGGAGAGTACGCCAAGCTCACTTATGACGAGGGCACCGAGACCTTCACCATCACCAACCCCGACGGCACCACCGAGGAGCGCGAGGCCACGCAGGCCACCCTCGACGAGCTGGGCGTCTCCGGCGCCATCGACAGCTTCCTCGACGGCTCCATCTCCAAGCCCGTCGCCATCCCCGGCACCTACCAGCGCGTCGACCAGAACCCCCAGGGCGCCCTCGAGTTCCTGCTCGCGCCGATCCGTGGCGTCTACGACACCATCGACATCATCCTGTTCGTCTTCATCCTGGGTGGCTGCATCGGCGTGCTCAACTACATGGGCGCGCTGGCAGCCGGCGTCGCCGCGCTGTCGCGCCTGACCCGCGGCAAGGAGTACCTGCTCATCATCATCCTGTCGCTGCTCATGGTCGCAGGCGGCACCACCTTTGGCCTCTGCGAGGAGACCATCGCGCTCTACCCCGTCCTCATGCCCGTCTTTTTGGCCGCCGGCTATGATGCCATGACCTGCATCGCCGTCATCTTCGTCGGCTCGAGCGTGGGCACCATGTACTCCACGGTGAACCCCTTCGCCATCGGCGTGGCCACCAAGGCGGCCGGCATCGCCATGTCCGAGCAGATGGGCTGGCGCTTCATCGCCCTTGGCATCGGCACCGCCATGGCCCTCGCCTACGTCCTCAACTACGCGCGCAAGGTTCGCCTCGACCCCACCAAGTCGGTCTGCTACGACTTCAAGGACAAGATCGAGGAGCGCTGGGGCAGCCAGGGCGAGGTGCCCGAGTTCACCACCCACATGAAGCTCTCGCTCGGCGCGTTCGGCCTGGCCTTCGTGGTGCTGGTGTACGGCATCGTGCGCTACCTGTGGTGGTTTGACACCATGACCTCGGTGTTCCTGGCCTGCGCCATCTTCCTGGCCTTCTTCTCGGGCCTCGAGGAGGAGACGTTCATGGACCAGTTCATCAGCGGCGCCGGCGACCTCATGAGCGTGGCGCTCGTCATTGGCGTCGCTCGCGCGGTCAACATGCTGCTCGAGGACGGCCTCATCTCCGACACGATCCTGTACTTCTTCTCCAACCTCGTGGCGGGCATGAGCCCGGTGATCTTCATCGTCATGATGCTCGTGGTCTACATCATCCTGGGCTTCTTCATCAACTCGTCCTCGGGCCTGGCGGTGCTGTCCATCCCCATCATGGCCCCGCTCGGTGACGCCGTGGGCGTTGCCAAGCCCGCCATCATCGCCGCCTACAACTATGGCCAGGGCCTCATCAGCTACATCACGCCCACCGGCCTCATCCTGGCGAGCCTTGCCATGGTCGACGTGCCGTTCAGCCGCTGGCTCAAGTTCATCAACCCGCTGCTGGGCGCCACCATCGTACTCAACGCCCTGCTGCTCATTGCGCAGGCAGTCATCTAGCCCGCATTCACAGGGGTACCGCCGAGGGGCGGCCGGGCAACCGGTCGCCCCTCTCTCTTTTGCCCCGCAGGAGCCTGCGACGCAAAAAGAGAACGCCGGCCCGAAGGCCGGCGTCCGAAAGAAAGGGCGGTGTTGGCTGGGCGACTAGGCGCCAAAGGCGTCGCCCGCATAGGGGACGAGGCGGTAGTCGGGGGAATCGGCGTGGGAGGTGGTGGTGTCGACATCGATGAGGGACGCGGCGGCGGCTGCGAGGACCATGGTGACGATGAAGGTGATGTATGCCATTTTGAACCCCTTTCATGCAATCTGGTAACAAACCAGTAATCTTTTCAAAGGCAATATACCATGGCTGTAACCTGTGTCTTACGGGATTTTGACTGTTTTTATTGATACTTATTACAGTTACAATTTGTGGTAAGAGTTCCGCTGCTATTGCATCATCAACAGCCACCAGCATGTCGGCGGGCGCTCCGAGCAGGACATCCCGCGACGACATTGCTCCGTTCTAGCCAAGCCGTGGCCCTCGGGCCGCTATCATCAGAGTGGCGGGTGGCGTGGGGCCACCCGGCATGACTCACCAAAGGGGACGATGCACCATGGCTCAGGGAGAGCGCGGCAACGGCAGGAACAGCGATCGCCGGGAGGCTCGGGCGGCAGCGGCACGCGCCCACATCGCCGACGTCGACGCGCGCTTTGGCAAGGACGTCGCGCGCTCCCTCGAGGAGCTCAGGACCTACGAGGGACGCCCCGTCGTGCAGGCCGAGGGCTGCGTCCCCACCGTCGAGGTCGTCGACCAGGACAGCGTGGCCGCCGTGCTCGCCCGCGGCCGCGGCCTCGCCTCTGCCTGCGACCTGGCGCTTCTCGACTTCGCCTCGTTCACCAACCCGGGTGGCGGCTATGACCGCGGTGCCTGGGCCCAGGAGGAGGCCCTCTGCGCCGAGTCCACGCTCTTCAACGTCCTACGCGAGCAGAAGGC
>SUUD01000085.1 GCA_015062715.1 Olsenella sp.
CAGGGTGCCGTGGCCGGAAAGCTCGACCCACTCGGTCTCGTGGTACCCGCAGGTGTTGCAGGCCAGGTGCGGCGGGAACTCGATGGCGCCGCACTCCTTGCACTTGCGGCCGTAGTACTTGCCCTCGGCGACACCGTCGTAGAACTTCTTGACGATGGGCTCCATATCCTTGAGAAGAGGCATGGTGGTCTCCTGTTCTGCGCGTTGGCGCTACTCGTGCGTACGGATGATCTGGACGCGGATGTTCTGGCCGCCGCCAAAGCCGCGGAACAGCGTGGTGCGCGGGAGCTTCTTCATCTGGGTCTCGCCAGCCTCGCCACGCATCTGCTTGACGGCCTCGACGATGTCGGCGATGCCGGAGGCGCCGTGCGCATGGCCAAAGTTGCAGCGGCCACCGTGGGTGTTGATGGGCTTGTCGCCGTCATAGGCGAAGCGGCCGTCGATGGCGTACTGCCAGGCCTCGCCGCGCGGGACGTAGCCGACCTCCTCGGGCACCACGATGTCGCCGGCCATGAAGAAGTCGTTGATGAAGAGCAGGTCGACCTCGTCCGGGGAGACGCCGGTGAGCTCGTAGGCCTGCTGGGTGCCGCGGATGGTGCCGGTCTTCTCGTTGGCCAGCGTGGCGCCCTCGTAGGCGGCGGAACCGGTGCCGAGGATGTCGATGATCTTGTGGTCGAGGCCACGGGCGACGGCCATCTCGGTGGGCATGAGGACCATGGCGGCGGCGCCGTCGCACTTGGTCTCGAAGCCGGTGACGCGCAGGTACTGGGTGACCTTGGGGTTGAACATGGAGGTCAGGAAGGCATCGGCGCCCTCGAGGCCCTGGGCGGCCGCGACCTGGTCGAAGTCGACATCGTAGAAGCCGAGCGGGTTCTTGACGGCGGCACGGCGCAGGCTCTTGGCGACGCCGTTGAGGGCGTTGTCGATGTCGGTGTCGGAGAGGCCGTAGGTCCAGCGGTACTCGTTGATCCAGTTGTCGAACGAGATGCCAAAGGCGGAGTCCAGGGGACGGCCGTAGGCGCGGTCATAGACCATGGGGATGGAGGGGAGCATCTCCTCGAGGGGGAAGTCGCGGCGGAAGCTGCCGGGAGCGCCCACGACGGGAAGGCTCGCGGCCAGGTCGACGGCACCGGAGAGGACGATGTCGAACTCGCCGGAGGCAATGGCCATGGCGGCCTCCTGCATGGCGACGTAGCCGGTGCAGCAGGCCTCGGAGTGGTGCACGGAGCCAATGCCGCGGACGCCGAACCAGTCGGCGACCTGCATGTTGGGCGTGAGGGAGTCGCCGATCATGAAGGGGTTGGCGGCGCCGTGATAGAAGTACTGGATGTCGCGGGGCTCAAGGCCGGCGTCGGCGATGGCCTCGAGGGCGGCATAGCCAAAGGCCTCTCCCTCGGACATGCCCTTGGTCTCGGGATGGTCCTCGAAGTTGGTGAACGGGGTGCAGCCAACGCCCACGATGGACACGCTGCGTGCGTACTTGCCTACCTTCATTGCTTCCTCCTTTGTGCGTCAGACTGAAAACGCTAGTCTCATAATGGCCGGATGAAAGCCGCGTATCGAGGTTTCGTCGCCCGATAAAAGCGATATATTTGAGTTGCTTCTTTGTGCGTCCACACAACGTGACAAAAGCCAGCTGAAAAACCGCTGGCAGGAGGTTTGAAATGAGGCTCCTCGACCTGATATCGCGCCTCCCCGAAGGTTCCGTCGACAAGCTCGTCGTTCCGGACCACGAGTGCGACATCCATGACATCGCGTTTCTCACCAAGGAGGTCGCGGCAAGCCCCCAGGCCAACGTCCTCTACTTCTCGGACGGCAGCTTCATGCCGAGCGACGTTCCCGACTCGTGCCAGCTCAGCTGCGTCGTCGCCGGTGGGACGCGGGTGCCCGCGACCTTGTCCGCCAAGCCCAACGTCAACCTGGTGCTGCTGCGCAGAGACGCGAACCCCTTCGCGTGCTACAACGCCATCCAGGCGGTCTTTGTGGAGGACCAGCGCCTGACGTCGATCCTCAGGAGGCTCCTCGACGCGCACTTCTCGAACCGCGGCCTCCAGATCATCATCGACGAGGCGTCCAGCGCGCTGGGCCTGCCCATTGTGGTGGTCGACCCCACGTACCGCTACATCGCCTACCAGCTGGGCGACCTCTCCGACGACAACTCGCAGCTCGCCCGCGTCATGGAGGCCGAGATCGCCAACGAGACGGTCCTCGAGAGCGCCATCGACTACATCCGCGACAAGGGCATCGACTCCGAGATCGCCCACAGCCGGGCGCCGTTCGTGCGCTACAACGACCTGCTTGGCTGCAACACCATGACCTCTGCCGTCATGGTCCAGGGCGTGTGCGTCGCCCACGTCATGATGATGGAGCGCAACCGTGAGTTCACCTCGCTCGACCTCGAGGTCTTCTCGCGCTTGGCCGGCTTTGTCGCCCAGGAGATGCAGAAGTCCGAGGTGTGGGGCCCCACGAGCGGAGAGATGGGGTCGTTCTTCCTCGTGAACCTCATCACGGACCGCTCGCCCAGCGAGGCCGTCACCCGCAGGCGCATGAAGGCCCTCAACTTCCACCCCAAGGGCACGTTCTATCTGGTCTGCCTCCATGGCGCGGGCGAGGGCCTCACGCAGCTGCAGGCCGAGCACGTGGCCGGACAGCTGCGCCCCGTCCTGCACCACGCCCTCTACACGCGCTACCACCAGCAGCTCGTGCTGCTGCTCTCGCGCGACTACACCGACCACCTCTCGGAGGCGGCCGAGAAGAAGCTGCTCGAGATCTCGACGCTCAATGGGCTGACCGTGGGCGTGTCGAACCCCTTCACGTCAATCATCGAGACCGGGGCTGCCTACGACCAGGCCCGCGCCGCCATCCGCCTGGGCGAGGACATGTCGAAGGTCTTCGACGACCACGGCATCTTCCACTTCAGCGACCTCTCGTACGCCCGGTTGTTCGAGGTGGCAGGCAGACGCGTCGACCTGGTCAGCCTGTGCCACCCGGCGCTCCTCAAGCTCATCGCCCACGACGAGAAGAAGGGCAGCGAGCTGGCCGAGACGCTCTTCTGCTACCTGCAGACGGGCTGCTCCACGCCCAAGGCGGCCAAGATGCTGAACGTCCACAAGAACACCCTGCTCTATCGCATCGGGAAGATAGGCGAGATGCTCGGACTCGACCTCTCGAGCGGAGAGGACCAGTTCATCCTGCAGGTCGGGTTCCGCATCCTGATGGGCGCGCGGCTGTTCACCCCGCGAATCACCTACGACCGCGCCGAGCTGCGTGCCAACGGCTCGTGACACACCGGCGCCACGAGGGATTGGCTACCTCACGCCGTACTGCTCGTAGTAGGCGTCGATGGCGGCCTTGAGCTCGGGAGTGATGACGGTGCCCTCGAGCTTCTCGACCACCTCGGCCATGCTCACGATGGATGCCACGGGGAACCCGTACTTGTCCTGGATCTCCTCCTGGGCGGTCTTGACGCCGCCCTTTCCGACCTCCATGCGGTTGAGCGAGACCATGAGGCCCACGACCTCGACGTCCGCGGCCGCCTTGAGCTTGGGGTAGGTCTCGTCGATGGACTTGCCGCTGGTGGTGACGTCCTCGACGATGATCACGCGGTCGCCGTCGTGCAGGTCCGCGCCCAGCAGGTTGCCCTTGTCGGCGCCGTGGTCCTTGGCCTCCTTGCGGTCCGCGCAGTAGCGGGCCTGCTTGCCGTAGAGCTCGGAGAGGCCCATGCAGGTGACCACCGACAGGGGGATGCCCTTGTACGCCGGCCCAAAGACCACGTCGAAGTCGAGGCCAAAGGCGTCGTTGATGGCCTGCGCATAGGCGAGGCCCAGCTGGTGCAGCTGTTCGCCCGTCACGTAGGCACCCGCGTTCATGAAGAAGGGGCTCTTGCGGCCGCTCTTGAGGGTGAAGTCGCCGAACTTGAGGACGTCGCTGGCGACCATGAACTCGATGAACTCCTGCTTGTACTGCTCCATGGGGCTCCCCTTCCTAGGTGGCGTGTCCCCTGATTCTAGCGTGAGGGGCGGCCGGTCGCGGGCCTCAGCCTGCAGGCACGAAGCCACCGAGGTTGGCCTTATGCTCCCCGTGTCGCGCGCCCTCGAAGTTGGGGAGGCCGATGGAGCGAACCTTATGCGTGCTGCTTGGCCCAGGCGGCGACGCGGCTCTGGGACTGGGCGGCCTGGCTGCCGATCACGGAGAGGCCGGGATCGACCGTGGCTCCGGGGCACGCCTTGACGATGTCGCGCTCGCTGTGGCCCAGGCCCGAGCCCTCGTTGGTGCAGAAGGGCACGATGCGCTTGCCGGCGAGGTCAAAGCTCTCGAGGAAGGTGAAGACGCACATGGGGCAGGTCCCCCACCAGTTGGGGTAGCCCAGGAAGATGGTGTCGTAGGCGTCCAGGCTCTGGGGCAGGGCCTTGAGCTCGGGGCGGGCCTTGGCGCGCAGCTCCTCCTTGGCCTCCTCGATGCAGGTCATGTAGCTGGCGTCATAGGTGCGAACCGTCTCGAGCTCGAAGAGGTCGCCGCCCACCGCCTGCTGGACGAACTCAGCCACGCGCTCGGTGTTGCCCTTCTCGATGACCTTGATGTCGCCAGCCCAGTAGTTCTCGCCCTTGCGCGAGTAGTACACGATGAGGTTTGCCATGCTGTGTCCTCCTTTTAGGTGACAATGTGTCGCTAATGCGGATATTAAGCGACATAGTGTCGCGAATGCAAGCGATTTGCTAGACTTCATGCCAAGAAATGGAGGAGCCATGACGGAATACATCCGGGCGCGCTCGCCCGAGCACAAGCAGGAGCGCATGGACGCCATCATGGCGGCCGCAGACGGCCTGTTCCACGAGATGCCCTACCACAAGATCACGATGGGCCTCATCGCCGAGCGCCTGGGTTGGTCGCGGGCGGGCCTGTACAAGTACGCTGCCACGCAGGAGGAGATCTTCCTCGCCCTGCATGCCCGCGAGAACCGCGCGTGGATCGGGGGCCTGACGGCTGCGCTGGCAGAGGCGCCCCTGGATGATGCGGACTTCTCGCGCACCTGGGCGCACGTCACGGACGAGCACGCGACGTTCCTGCGCTACCAGGACATCCTCTTTGAGGTCATCGAGTCCAACGTCACGCTCGAGCGTCTCACGGAGTTCAAGCGCGACTTTGCCGAGATGGTCGTTCCCGTCCGCGATCTGCTCGCCCGCCAGTGCAGCATCGACGAGGACGCCGCCATCGACCTCTACCTTCGTCTGCTCTTCCAAGCGCCCAAGCTGTGGTCGCACTTCCACTGTCCCGAGCTCACGAGAGAGGCCATGAGGCTCGCGGGACTTCCCCCAACCACCGGCACGTTCGAGGACTCCTACGCGGACTTCGTCGGGATGTGCCTGGCATACGCGCGCACGTAATCTTCGAGAGGAGAAGGCAATGGCAGAGATGATCGTACAGACCGCAGGTCGCAACGCCCTTGGCGAGTTCGCCCCCGAGTTCGCCCACTTCAACGATGACGTCCTGTTCGGCGAGAACTGGAACAACCAGGACATCGACGTCAAGACCCGCTGCATCATCACCGTGGTCGCCCTCATGGCGCAGGGCATCACCGACAGCTCGCTCGTCTATCACCTGCAGAACGCGAAGGCCCACGGCGTCACCCGCGCCGAGATCGCGGCCATCGTGACCCACGTCGCCTTCTACGCCGGCTGGCCCAAGGCCTGGGCCGTCTTCAACCTTGCCAAGGAGGTATGGGCCGACGAGACCTGCGGCCAGCCGAGCTAGGCAGCCAAGGACATGGTGCACATCGGGCCCGTTCTCACGCCACGCCGGTGGGGACGGGCTCGATCTTGTCCTCGATGAGCTCGCTGGCGGCCATGGCGCCCAGCACCAGCACGGCCCCAAGCCAGCCCAGGGGCGTGAGCGTCTCGTTGAAGAAGAAGCGCGAGATGGCAAGCGCGACGATGGGGTCGATGTACTCGAGGATTGCCACGCTGTGCGCGGGCAGGCTGCCCAGCGCGTCGAACCACAGGGCGAAGGCGACGCCCGTGTGCACCACGCACATCACGGCAAGGATCCCCACCTCGCGCGGGCCCAGGCTCGCGAAGGTGAGCGTGCCGCGCGACAGGGCATAGGGCACCAGCACGAGGCCCGCCACAAAGAGCTGGACGATGGTCTTGGTGTAGGGCTCCACCCCACCCAGCTTCTGGTTCATCACGATGGCCGTGGCAAAGAACGCCGCCGAGACAAGCCCCAGCCCCACGCCCTCGAGGGTGACGCCCACGGCTGCGCCCGGCTCCAGCACGCCGCTCACCAGCACCATGCCCGTGACCGCCGCGACCAGGCACGCGACCTTCACGCGCGTGAGACGCTCGCCCAGCACGAAGGGCGAGACGAGCATCACGTAGACGGGCGCCATCTCGTAGGCGAGCTCGGCCGACGCCAACGTGGTGGTCTCGTAGGCCTTGAAGAGGAAGAGCCAGTTGAGCGTCACGGCAACGCCCGAGACAAGCAAGAGGACGCGCGTCCCGCGGTCCTCGGGCAGCTGGAGGCGCCTACCGCGCACGAGCAGGACAAGCGCGAGGAAGGCGGATCCCACGAGGCCGCGCGTGAGCGCGATGGTCTCGGGCGCCAGCGGGGTGAGCCGCACGAAGAGCCCGAGGGTGCCAAAGATGAGAAGCGAGGCCGCCAGCTGTGCCGTGGCACGTGCCTGCCTGTCGTCGCGCATCGCTCCCTCCCCTCGTCCCGTGGCACAACGGCTCAACAGTATAGGGTCGTTTCCCTCTTGGGGAGACTCCCTTTTTGGCAAAATGCCCCGTCAGGTTTTGCGGCGCCCGTTCGTGTTGTTGGTAGATGACGCCATCGCACACAATGGAACGAGGTGAAGGGAGGTGGGCATGGACGTCGAGAGGGAGGCCGAGCGACTGGTCGAGACGTACGCCGACACGATTCTGCGGCTGGCCTTCGTCCAGCTGGGCTCCACCGCCGACGCCGAGGACGTCTGCCAGACGGTGCTGATGCGCCTGCTCACGCACGCCCCGCGGCTCAACGGCCCCGACCACGAGCGCGCCTGGGTCATCCGCACCACCATCAACGCCTGCCGCGACCTGCTCAGGAGCGCCGCCCGGAGAACGACCGTCGCCCTCGAGGCCGCGGGCGAGGTGGAGGCGCCGCCCGAGCCGGACGGCACCGTGGCCGACGCCGTATCGCGGCTGCCACGCGACCAGCGCGAAGCAATACACCTGCACTACTACGAGGGGCTGCCCATCGCACAGGTCGCCCAGCTCGTGGGGGCGAGCGAGGCCGCCGTCACCAAGCGCCTCAGCCGTGCCCGCGAGACCCTACGCCACACCCTGGGAGGAGAGTCATGACCACCAACGACATGCCTGGTATGGACGAGTACCGCACCTCACTCGACGAGATGCACTTCTCCAGCGACGCGAAGGCGCGCATGAGCGCCCGTCTCGCCGAGGCCGCACGCAAGGAGGGGACCAGGGGAACCATCATCACGCATGACGCCATCAGCCGCCGCAGGCGCCGCCTGCCCTTCGCCGCCGTCGCCGCCGGCATCGCCATCGCCCTTTCCGTGGGCGGGATCGCCTACGCCACCGGAGCCCTCGTGAGCGTGCAGGACTTCGCGAGCCAGCTGTTCGGGGGCTCGAATGCCCAGGTAGAGATCGTCGATCGGGTCGGGCGCCCCGTTGGCGTAGCCCAGAGCTCCAACGGCGTCACCATCAGCGCCGATGCGATCATCGGAGACCGCACCAACGTCGCCGTCATCTTCTCGATCAGCAAGGACGACGGCACGCCCTTCGAAGGCGTCGAGCCCACCGCCGACGGATTCATCGACATGCTTGCCATGGATGACATCGACGTGAGCCTCCCACCCCTTGCCTTCAGCGGCGCCACGGGCGGAGCCTACTTCTATGACGCGGACCCTGCCGACAACTCGATTCAGCTCGTGGAGACGCTCAGCTACGACGTCGAGGGCAACGAGGACTTCTCCCTCGTCGGCCGTACCATGACCGCACAGTTCTCGAGCATCCGGTGCTTTGACGGCGCCAACGAGCCGCAGGTCATAGCAGAGGGTTCCTGGAAGCTCCGCTTCCCGCCCGCCTACGAGGCCACCTCCGTCG
>SUUD01000086.1 GCA_015062715.1 Olsenella sp.
CCTTCTGCTTCTCGAGGAGCTTGCGCTTGCGCGTGATGTCGCCGCCGTAGCACTTGGCGAGCACGTCCTTGCGCACCGCCTTGACCGTGGAGCGGCTGATGATCTTGTTGCCGATGGCGCCTTGGATGGGGACCTCGAACTGCTGGCGCGGGATGATCTCCTTCAGCTTGTCGCACAGGCCGCGCGCGAGCGTGTAGGCCTTGTCCTTGTGGACGATGAAGGACAGGGCGTCGACCTCCTCGCCGGCCAGCAGGATGTCGAGCTTGACCAGCTGCGAGGGGCGGTAGTCCTCGAACTCGTAGTCGAGGGAGGCATAGCCCTTGGTGCGGCTCTTGAGCTGGTCGAAGAAGTCGAGGATGAGCTCGGCCAGGGGCACGTGGAAGGTCATCTCGACCGAGTTCTCGGAGAGGTAGACCATGTTGTCCTGGATGCCGCGGTGCTCGATGGCCAGCTGGATGACCGCGCCCATGTACTCGGGCGGCACGATGACGCTCGCCTTGAGGTAGGGCTCCTCGATGTGGTCGATCTTCTCGGGACGGGGCAGGTCCTGCGGGCTCTTGATGTCGAGCATCTCGCCGGCGGTGGTGAAGACGTGGTAGTCCACGCTGGGGCTCGTCGCGATGAGGTCGAGGCCAAACTCGCGCTCGAGGCGCTCCTTGACGACCTCCATGTGGAGCAGACCCAAAAAGCCCACGCGGAACCCGAAGCCCAGCGCGACTGAGGTCTCGGGGGCCCAGGTGAGCGAGGGGTCGTTCACGCGCAGCTTCTCGAGGGCGTCGCGCAGGTTCTCGTACTCCTTGTTGTCGACCGGGAACAGGCCGGTGAAGACCATGGGCTTTGCCTCGCGGTAGCCCGAGAGGGGCTCATCACAGCGTCGAGCGGCACCGGTGAGGGTGTCGCCCACGCGCACCGAGGCCGGGTCCTTGAGGCCGGTGCAGACGTAGCCCACCTCGCCCACGCCCAGCTGGTCGAGGGCCACCTCGGCCGGGCGCTTGCAGCCCACCTCCTCGACCAGGAACTCCTCGCCCTTGGCCATCATGAGCAGGCGGTCGCCCTTCTTGATGGATCCGTCGAAGACGCGCACCATGGCCACGACGCCACGATAGGCGTCGAAGTACGAGTCGAGGATGAGGGCCTTGAGCGGAGCCGTGGCGTCGCCCGTGGGAGGCGAGACGAGAAAGACGATGCTCTCGAGCAGGCCGTGGATCCCCTCGCCCGTCTTGCCGCTCACGCACACGGCGTCCTCGGCGGGGATGGCAAGCGCCTCCTCGATCTGGGCCCGCACGACCTCGGGCTGGGCGGAGGGCAGGTCGATCTTGTTGATGGCCGGCACGATGTCGAGGTTTGCGTTCATGGCCAGGAGGGCGTTGGAGACGGTCTGGGCCTCGACGCCCTGGGTGGCGTCGACCACCAGCACCGCGCCCTCGCAGGCGGCCAGCGAGCGCGAGACCTCGTAGGTGAAGTCGACGTGCCCCGGCGTGTCGATGAGGTTGAACTGGTAGGTCTCGCCGTCGTCGGCGTCGTACATGACGCGGACGGCGTTGGACTTGATCGTGATGCCGCGCTCCCGCTCGATGTCCATCGTGTCAAGCATCTGGGCATCGAGGTCGCGCACCTCGACGGTCCTCGTGAGCTCGAGAACGCGGTCGGAGATGGTCGACTTACCGTGGTCGATGTGCGCAACGATCGAGAAGTTGCGGATATGTGAGGTGTCATTCGTAGGCATATTTGAAATGATAGCGGAAAGAACGACCGTCATGCTATACTCAACAACGCTGACCTCACCGTGTCTCAGACGAAGAGGCCTCACATATAGAAGATTCGAAAGGAACCGCACGTGGCTAACATCAAGTCCCAGAAGAAGCGCATCAAGACCGCCGAGAAGGCCCGCATGCGCAACAAGGCAGCTCGTTCCGAGCTCAAGACCGCCGTCAAGCGCGTTCGCGCCGCCGTCGAGGCCAACGACGCCGAGCTCGCCAAGGCCGAGGTCTCCAAGGCCTGCAAGCTGCTCGACAAGGCCGCCTCGAAGGGCATCATCCACAAGAACCAGGCCGCCAAGCGCAAGAGCGGCGTCGCCAAGCTCGCCAACACCATCGCCGAGTAGCCACGCGACACACAGAACGTTCACGAATCGGGGCCCCGCAAGGGGCCCCGTTCTTTTGCTCTCACATCAATTGGCACTGGGCACTGGCCCCAGATCACGCGAGGACGACGTCGCCGCACCAGCCCCAGCGCGGGGTGACCGTGCCGCCGTAGTAGTTGATCCACTCGTCGCAGTCGATGGTGCGCACGCGGCCGATGTTGTCCATGACGATGCCGTCACCCACATAGATGCCCACGTGCCCGTAGATGCGCCCCAGGGTGGTGTGGGGGTGCGAGGACACCGCGATGATCATGCCCACCTGAAGCTCGTCCTTGTTCGAGCTGGAGCACCAGCGCGAGTACATGTCGCAAGCGTTGCCGCCGTAGTACGTGAAGCCGGCGTTGTCGAAGACCTGCGAGACCCACATGGCGCAGAGGCCGTAGCCCGGTGAGGGCGTGGCGTAGCAGGCGTTGACGACGGCGCGCTGGGCCGCCTCGGACGACTGGTAGTCCTGGCCGCCACCCACGTCGATGAGGGCCGACGCGGCAGCCACCCGGGCGCGCTCGAGCTTGGCGCGCTCCTCGGCAGCGGCCATGAGCTCGGCATCGCGCCGCTCCATGAGCTCCTTGACGTCATCGTCGAGGTTCGCGAGCAGCTCGGCGACCTCGTCCTGCTTGGCGCTCATCTCCTGGAGCTCGGCCTCCTGCTGGGCACGAAGCTCCTCGTAGCCTGCCTTGACCTGCTCGAGCTCCGCCTTCTCGGCCTCGAGCTCCTCCTTCTGGCGGGCGAGCTCGTCGCGCTCGGCCTCGAGCTCCTCGCGGATGGCCCTGACGTCCTCGATCATCTGGGCGTCGGCTTCGCTGATCTTGCCCAGGTAGTAGACGTTCGAGATGAACTCCTCGAACGAGGAGGCGGTCAGGAGCAGCTCGAGGACCCCCGCGTTGCCCGTCTTGTAGACGCTCGCGATGCGCTTGGAGAGGATCTCCTGCTTGTCTTCGAGCTCTGCCTGCTTGGCGTCGACCTCTGCCTGCTTGGCGTCGACCTCTGCCTGCTTGGCGTCTATCTGGGCCTGCTTCTCGGCGATCCTGCGGTTGGTCTCCTCGACCTTCTTGAGCGTCTCGTCATGGGCGCGGCTGAGCTGCTCGAACTCTTCGGCGAGCTCCTCGAGGCGAGCCTGGGTCTCGTCGTACTTTCGCTGTGCCTCGGCTAGCTCCTCCTCGGTCTGCTTGACCTTCGCCTCGGCCTCCTCCACGTCGGCGAGCGCCTGGCGCGGCGCGGCGAGCGCGGAGAGGCCCAGTCCCGCGAACACTGCCAATGCCGCGCGGCGCGTGACGAGGGGTTGCCTGAGGAAAGGCCCTTCGGCCTTCGGGATGTCGCTGTGCATGCTCGACTCCAAGTGGTTCGGTTCTGGTGCGGTTATGGAGCTAGCCTATGGTAGCACTACCGCGTTGCCCCGGTTCCTGGCACGCTAGGCACCACACACCCGCGCGACGTAGGAGACGAAGGCCGCGTCGCTGTCGCCGGTGCCCTTCAGGATGCGCTCGAGGGCGGCAGCCTCGACGAGGGCCCGCTCGAGGTCCCCGTCCGAGAAGCCCCTGGCCCAGCGCAGGTGGTTCTTGACCTGCCACTCCTGCTTGCCGAGGGCCCGGGCAAGGGACGCCCCCTCGCCACGGGCGGCAAGCGACCGCGCGCACGCAAGCTCGCGGATGCGCCCCACCAGCAAGGTGAGCAGGGCCACCTGCGACGGGTCGGTCATGCTCTGGTAGAGCGCGAGGGCGCGGCGGGCGTCGCGCCCGCTCACGGCGTCGAGGAACTCCCAGGGCTTTACCTCGGCCGTGCGGGCGACGTGCTCCTCGACGTCCGCGAGCGTGATCTCGGGGCGGTCGCCCACCAGCTCGGCCAGCGTCCGCACCTGCGCGTCGAGCAGCACCGTCGACTCGCCGACGCGTCCCACCAGCTCCTTGGCTGCCGCCTCGCCCATGCGCTTGCCATGGGTGCGCTGGCACAGCTGCGCGACATAGGCCGGGAGCTCCCAGGCCTTCTTCGCCGCACACTCCACAATCGGCTTGCCATCCTGCTTGGCGACCGCCTTGTAGAGGCGCGTGCCCTTGGCAAGCGACTCCGCCTCGAGGCAGAGCACGGAGCTCGGGTTGGGGTTGTCGAGGTACGTGATGAGCGCCTCGGAGACCGCCTTGGGGAGCTTGCCCGCATCGTGCACGATAACCAGACGGGGGCCGGGGCCGAACGGCATGGTGTCGAGCGAGGCGACGAGGGAGGCGGGGTCCATGTCTGCCGACGCCGTGAGCTCGTCGAGGTTGAAGTCGACGAGACCCTCGTCGACGTAGCGCTTGATGCGGGCGACGGCAGCCTGTCGCTTGAGCTCGTCCGAGCCCACGATGAGATATGCCCGCAGCAGCGGGGACTTGGTCTCTGCCATGCAGACACCTCCTGTTCACGACGCGGAAGCCTTCACCATCATAGAAGCGGTCAGGCGTCGATTCAATTATGGTTTGGCGCTCCATCTCAAATGCCACCCCTCTGGCAGCGCACGCATGGGCCGTCGCGGCCGGGACGGACCTCGACGTCGCCGACGTCCTTGGTGCACAGGAAGAGCGAGCCAGACCCCTCGAGGATCGCCACGCAGGCTGGGTCGGGATGCCCGTAGGCGTTGTCCTCCCCCGCACTCGCCACGGACACCTCGGCGTCAAGCCTCTCGGCGTCTCCCTCGCGGATGGAGACCTGCGAGCCATGGTGGCCGACCTTGAGGACGTCGATGTCGCCGACGTCTCCCTCCGCGATGACCGAGCCCGTCTCGTCTCGCTCGGCATCCCCGGTGAGGAGCACCGTGAGCTCGCCGCCTCGCGTGTCGGCGCTCACGAGCAGCTCGATGGAGTGGGAGTTCTCGCTGCCGTCGACCACCTGTCGCGGCCAGACGACGCGCGCCTCGAAGCGTCCGAGGGCAAGCACGTCTCCGTACGAGACCTCCTCGACGCCATCGACCCGCAGGTCGCGCAGGATGTCTCCAAGAAGGCGACCCGCAGGCTCGGCAGCCCCCTCGGCAACGTACACGGCATCGACCGCCACCGTCCCCACGAGCCCCGCAAGGCCGCCGTAGTGGTCGTCATGGAGATGGGTCACGAGAACCCCGTCGAGGTGAAGCACGTGGTTCCTGAAGAGGGCCGCCGCAGCCGACCCGTCCGGAGGACCGGCGTCGACGAGCAGGGCATGGCGCCCGTCCTGCACGAGGATGGCATCCCCCTGGCCCACGTCGAGCACGATCACGCGCGCCGGGGCAAGCAGGGACCAGTACAGGTTGAAGGCGGCGACGGGAATCAGGAGCGCGAGTGCGGTCGCACCCATCAGTCGGCGCGTGAGGGCAGGCCACATGACCAAGAGGACGACCGCGCCGACCACCGCGACGACCGCGATCCAGGCGGGCCGCTCGACCGGCACGCAGGCGAGCGGGACGCGGCCGACGGTCCGCGCAACGTGCACGAGCAGCCAGCAGGGGACGTCGGCAACCATGAGCAGCGCCTCCCCGAGGACGGGCACGGGCGCGAGGATCACGGCCGGCAGCCCCAGGCACATGCAGGCGAGAAACGCCGGCCCCGCCACGAGGCACGACACGGGACCAAGCACCGAGAGCCTTCCGAACGTCCCCGCAACGAGCGGGGCCGAGGCGGCCTGCGCCACGACTGCCATCGCCACCGTCCCCCTGACGTCATCCACCATGCCCTCCACCCGTCTGCGGACCCGCGCCGGAAGACGTGGGAGGCGAATGCCCGAGAGGAGGGACTCGAGCGCATAGGATGCGTAGCCCGCGAAAGCGCTGATGGCGCACACGCACGATACCGATAGAACGAATCCCAGCTCACCGGCTGTTCCCGGATCGACAACACACATGCCCAGCCCCGCAAGCGCGACTGACGACAGCGTATGGTCCCGACGCCCCGCCACCAGCGCGCCTCCCGCCGCGACCGACATGAGCCACGCCCGCAGCGCCGAGGCAGGCACCCCGCAGAGCAGGACGTAGGCAAGGCCTGTGGCGGCGAGGGCCACGAAACGCCGGGAGGGGCGGGCCTCGAGACGCTCGAGCAGCTCGGAGAGGGCCGCCGAGACGATGGCGATGTGGGTTCCCGAGACTGCGACCAGGTGCGCAAGGCCTGACCGGGAGAAGTCCTCGTCGATGCCACGCTCCGCAAGCTCGCTCCTCCTGCCCAGCACGATGCCCGCGAGCACCGCCCGCGCCTCCGAGCGCCCCGGGCGCACGAGCCCGACGAGCGCGTCGCGGGCACGAAGGATGGGAGACAAAGGTCCTGTCGGCCCCTCGACCGTGAGGACCGACACGCAGCGCACGCTCCCGCAGATGCCGCGCTGCCTGCACGACCTCCCCCACTCGTCGCCGCCCGCACGCGAGAAACGTCCCACGCAGCCCAGCACCTGCCCGCGGGAGAGCTCCTCGTCACAGGTCAGCGTGACCCTGCCCACGACCCGGCCCGAGATGCGCACGTTCGCGACGTAGGAAAACGACCACTCCCCCGGTGACGGATCGCCGCACACGACGAGCTCGACCCGCGAGACGGGACGCGCGGCAAGGGCGTCCGCACACGCATCCATGCGCGCCCGACCAATCCCGGCAGACGTGACCGCAAGCGCGACGCAGCAGAGACAGGTGACCACAATCCCCCTCGCCTCATCGACCGCCTGCTCACGCCACAGGTCCCACCCCTCGCGCGCAGTTGCGAGCAGGCAGCCTGTCAGAGTCAACCCGCCGCAGGTCAAAGCCACAATGACAAGGGTCCTGCCGGGTGGGTCCCCCGCCATCACCAACCGCTCTGTCACGATGGCGGCGACAAGGCCGTACAACGTCACCGGAACTAGCGGCCGCGGGGGCCGCTCGACCTCACGAGACACGGATCCGGTCCCGCATGCGCTCGTACTTCTTCTCGCCGATGCCGCTCACGCGCATGATGTCCTCGGGCGTCGCGAACGGACCCAGGCGTTCGCGGTCCTCGATGATGGCCTGGGCGGTCGCCTCCCCCACGCCCGGGAGCGTGGCGAGCTCCGCAGCATCCGCCGTGTTGATGTTGACGACCCCATCCTGGATGGCCGCCGCCGTGGCCCCCGAGACGATGGCGGATGCGGCCGGCTCCTCGCCCTCGACGGGTATGTGGACCTTCTCCCCATCCGCGACATGGGCCGCGAGGTTAACTCCGGTGAGGTCGGCCCCGTCAAGGAGGCCGCCCGCAGCCTCGACGGCGTCGCCAGCGCGCGCACCGACGGGAAGCTCGTAGACCCCAGGCTCCGCCACCGCGCCGTCGACATGGACGACCATGGGTGGCTCGACATCCGGACCGGACGACGAAGCCTCCAAAGCCATTCCCTCGGCCTGCTCGGCTAATGCCTCGTCCTGCCTCGACACCTCTATCCCGTGGTCGGCCACGAGTGCATGGGCGCCCGCGCCAGCAGCGCATGACAGCGCGACTCCCAGCGACGCCATCCAAAGGGGAACGCCCCGTCCCCGCCGAGCCCGCCTCACCTGTGCCATGACACCACCCCCACCACCATCGTGAGCGGCGGTGATGGCGGGAGGCGTGCGAATCAGACGACTTCTTTCGCGGTCTTACCAAAGCCCAACAAGGTCCCAACAAGTGGGGAACGACGCACAGGTCAACCCATGCGCCCAAACACGAAAAGGGGCGCCAAGGCGCCCCTCAGATTATGTCGGTCATGTGGAGGCCATGACGCGCAAATAGGGACGTCCGCCCTGTTTCCGCAGGTCAAAGGGGCAGATGCGGACGAGCGTATCTCAGATGGCCTAGAAATGCGCGGGTCCAAGCTCGCGATGATAGGTTCGCAGCATCTTGGGAGGCCGATACGAGGGGCAACCCTCGAAGTCGACGTACT
>SUUD01000087.1 GCA_015062715.1 Olsenella sp.
TCGGGGGTCGGCGCGTCCGGGGCCGGTGCGGCGGCGCCGTCGGCATCGGCGGCGCGCCGGCGGCGACGGCCGGGCTTGGGGGCCTCGGCGGCCTCGGGCTGCGCGGGCGCCGCGGGGGCGGCCTCCTCGACGGGCTTCTCGGGCGCCGGCGCGGCGGCGGGCTCCGCCGGAGCGGCCTGGTCGGCCTCGGCCTTGGCCTTGCGCGCACGGGTTCGGCGCGGCTTGGGGGCCTCGGCGGCGCCGGCGTCGGCGTCAGCCGCAGGCGTGGGCGCCTCGTCCTTGGCCGCCTTGGCGGCGGCCCTCTTGGCCGCCGCGGCCGCCTTCTCTTCCTCGCTCATGCGCGGACGTCCGCGGCGCTTGGGCTTCTCGTCGCCCGGGGCCTCCGCGACGGACTGCTCGGCCTCGAGCGGCGCAGCGGCCTTGCGGGCGCGGGTGCGACGGGGCTTGGGAGCCTCGGCAGCGGCGTCAGCCTCGGCCTTGACCTCGGACGGATTCTTCTCTTCGCTCACTATGGGCTGCCTTTCCTGGTCGGGGCACGTGGTGCCTCAAGACTCATGGGCCCCTCCGCCCGAGCCGGCACATGCCGTGACGCTCGTGGAGGGGGCTTGGAACGTTGGAATCACCGCACGCAGACGTGGTGGGATGGAGATGGGCTCTGATGTGCGGGAACGTGTGCCACCTGGCACTGACAGGGCATTGTAGCACGTCTTTAGGTGACGTACCAGAGAAAAGGGCCGCCGGCACGAAGCCGACGGCCCTGGAATCGCAGCGGTGTTGCGAGTGCTACATCTTGACGGGCGCGGAGACGCCGATGAGGCGCAGGTTGATCGCGAGCACGCGGCGGACGGCGTCGCAGGCGGCCAGGCGCGCGCGGGAGAGCTCGGCGTCGAGGGGCCTACCCTCGCTGGGGAGCACCTGGCAGGCGGCATAGAAGCCGTGGAAGTCGGAGGCGAGCTCCTCGACGTAGTGGGTGATGCGGAACGGGGCGCGGTCGCGGGCGCAGCCGGCGATGAGGTCGCTCATCTCGGACAGCTTGCGGGCGAGCTGGAGCTCGGTCGGGTCGGTGAGCAGGGCGAGGTCGTAGTTCTCGCCGATGGCCTTCTCGGCGACGGCGTCCATGCCCATCTCGGCGGCCTGCTCGTCGGTGACGCCGGCGGCGCGGCGCAGGATGGAGCAGATGCGGGCGTGCGCATACTGGACGTAGTAGACGGGGTTGGTGTTGTTCTGCTCCTTGACCTTCTCGATGTCGAAGTCGATGGTCTGGTTGGAGGAGCGGCTGATGAGCGTGTAGCGGGTGGCGTCGACGCCGGCCTCGTCGACCAGCTCCTGGAACGGGATCATGGTGCCGCGGCGCTTGGACATGCGGACGGGCTCGCCGTTGCGCAGGAGGTTGACGAACTGGCCGAGCAGGATCTCGTACTTGCCGGGGAAGCCCATGGCGTCGGCGACGGACTGGACGCGCTTGATGTAGCCGTGGTGGTCGGCGCCCCAGATGTTGATCTCGTAGTCGACGATCTCGAACTTCTTCCAGCAGTAGGCGACGTCGGAGGCGAAGTAGGTGTACTCGCCGTTGCTCTTGATGAGGACGCGGTCCTTGTCGTCGCCGAAGTCGGTCGACTTGAACCAGAGCGCGCCGTCCTCGGTGCGGTAGAGCAGGCCCTTGTCCTCGAGCATCTTGAAGGTGCGGTCGATGTAGGAGGTGCCGGTCTCGTCCTTGACGTAGAAGGAGCGCTCGGAGCGCCACTCGTCGAAGTCGCAGCGCACCTGGTGGCAGGTGTCCTTGATCTGCTGGAGCATCATCTGGTAGGAGCGCTCGTTGAACTCGGGGAGACGGTCCTCGGGGGCGACCGAGACCCACTTGTCGCCGTCGGCCTCGTAGAAGCTCTTGGCGATGCCGATGATGTAGTCGCCGCCGTAGGAGTTGCCGCCCAGCTCGTCGTTGAAGGCGTCCATGTAGGGGTGGGTCTCGGGATGCTCGTCGAGCTCGTCGGCCACGTAGGCCTCGCGGTCGCTCAGAAGCGCCTCGCAGGCGGCGTCGAGGTCGCAGCCCTTCTCGGCCATGATCTGAACGAGCTGCAGGTAGCGCATCTCGACGGACTTGCCGAAGACGTCCATCTGGGAGCCGTGGTCGTTGATGTAGTACTCGCGCTGGACGTCGAAGCCGGCGTGCTCGAGGACGTTGCACAGCGAGTCGCCGATGGCGGCCCAGCGGCCGTGGCCGACGTGCAGGGGACCGGTGGGGTTGGCCGAGATGAACTCGACCTGGACGCGCAGGCCGTTGCCGACGTTGACGCGGCCGAAGTCCTCGCCCTGCGCGCGCGCGGTGCGGAAGACCTCGTTGTTGGCGGCGGCGGACAGGTAGAAGTTGATGAACCCGGGACCGGCGACCTCGACCTTCTCGATGCGCGGGTCGGAGGGCATGTGGGCCGCGATGGCCGCGGCGATCTTGGCGGGGGCCATCTTGGCAAGGCGTGCGGAGCGCATGGCGACCGTTGAGGTCCACTCGCCGTGGCTCGTATCTGCCGGTCGCTCGATGCCGCAGTCCTCGACCTCGAATTCGGGCAGGTCGCCCGCCTGCTGTGCGGCGGCGATGGCCTGCTTGACAAGTTCTTCGATCGACTCGGGCATGTGATTCCTCCTAGCTACATGGCACATTTGCTGCAATTTCGTAAGTATAGCAGGGAAGACGGCCCGTAATCCGAGCCGCCTTCCCACACAAAGCGAACAGATTGGATGGCGGGGCCCGCCGGGACGGCGCTACTCCTCGTCGTCCTGCTCGTCGAGCTCCTTGCGCGCGAGCTCCTCGCGGTAGCGCGCCAGGCCGCACTCCAGGCCCACGGGATAGGTCTGCGGGTTGAGGAAGCGCCTGGTGGCGGGGTCGAGGTGCATGAGCGCGTCGCGGCAGCGGCGACGGGCCTCGTCGAGGGTGGGCATCTCGCCCAGGCGCGCGCCGTCCTCGACCACCTGCACGAGCAGCTCGCGCGACTCGTAGCCCGAGAAGTCGTACTTGGTGAGCGGGTCGATGACGTCGACGGCGCGGCGGCGCTTGGAGAGGCGCAGGTCGTCAACGACGATCTCGTCGCCCATGGGGCAGCCGGCCTCGTCGTAGTAGCGCAGCACGTGCTGGACGCCGGGGATCGTGCGCTTGTACAGCTGCTCGGAGAGCTTCATGACGGGGCGCCACTCCTCTTGGCCCGCATAGCGCGTGGCCGAGAGCTTGTAGACGCCGCCCAGCGAGGGCTGGGGGTCGCAGGTGGCCAGCTTGGTGCCCACGCCGAACGAGTCGATGGGAGCCCCCTGGGCGAAGAGCGACTGGATGGTGTACTCGTCGAGGTCGTTGGAGGCGCTGATCTTGACGTAGGGCAGGCCCTCCTCGTCAAAGCGCCTGCGGGCGAGCTTGGAGAGCTTGGCGAGGTCGCCGGAGTCGATGCGAATGGCGGCGAGACGCTCGCCGGCCGCCTCCATCTCCTTGGCGACCGTGATCGCGTTCTCGACGCCCTGCGCGACGTCGTAGGTGTCGACGAGCAGGACGCAGTTCTTGGGGCTCGACTTCGCGAAGGCGCGGAAGGCCTCGATCTCGGAGGGGAAGGCCATGACCCAGGAGTGGGCGTGCGTGCCGAAGACGGGGATGCCGTAGATCTTGCCGGCGAGCACGTTGGAGGTCGAGTTGGCGCCGCCCACGTACGAGGCGCGCGCGACGGCGAGGCCGCCGTCGGGGCCCTGGGCACGGCGCAGGCCGAAGTCGGAGACGGCGTGCCCCTCGGCGGCGTGCACCACGCGCGAGGTCTTGGTGGCGACCAGCGTCTGGAAGTTCACGAGGTTGAGCAGGGCGGTCTCGATGAGCTGGCAGCCGATGGCCGAGCCCTGCACGCGCACCATGGGCTCGCGCGGGAAGACCAGCTCGCCCTCGGGGACGGCCCAGACCGAGACGTCGAGGCGGAAGTCACGCAGGTAGTCGAGGAAGCCCTGCTTGAACAGGGCGCCGCCGCCGGGGGCCTTGAGGCCGGCCAGGTACTCGATGGCCTCCTCGTCGAACACGAAGTTCTCGACGAGGTCGGCGATCTGGCCGGTGCCGCAGGCGATGGCGTAGCCGCCGCCGAAGGGGTTGTCGCGGAAGAAGACGTTGAAGCACGCCTGGGTGTCGGTCAGGCCGCTCTCCCAGAACCCCTGGGCCATGGTGAGCTCGTAGAGGTCGGTGTTGAGGGCGACGTCGGTGGGCTTGGTGACATCGGTGAGGGACATGGTCTGCTCCTAACTGGGGGGTATCTGTCAGACGAGGGTGCGAACTAGAGGCCATTCACGACGTAGAAGATGGCCGCGGCCACGACGAAGGCGAGCACGGCGAGCACCAGCTTCTGGGCGAGGGGCATGCGCAGGTCGTCGTCGGGCTCCATGAGCTGGCGGTTGCGCTCGCGCAGCTGGGCGTCGCGGGCGTCCTGCTCGGCCTCCTGCCTGGCCTGCCGGGCGAGCGCCTCCTTGGCGTCGCGCTCCTTGCGCAGGGCCTCGAGCTCCGCGCGCTCGCGGGCGTCCTGCTCGGCCTTCTTTCGCGCGGCCTTCTCGGCACGCAGGGCCTCGAGCTCGGCGCGCTCCTCGTCGGAGAGCGCCTCGGCGACCTCGGTCGCCTTGGGCTTCTTGGACTTCTTGGGCTTGTCTGCCTTCTGCTTGTCCTTGGCCATCTCGCTCCTTCTTCGGTCTGCGTGCGATGCTGCGTATGACTATACGCCATCGCCTGGGCGCACGAGCTCCGGGCCCTCGACGCCGGTCGCGTCGAAGGCCGGCACGAAGCTCTCCGACACGGTGCCGCCCTCCTGCCACCACATGCGCTCGAAGCCGAGGTCGTCGGCGTGGTCGAGCACGAGCTCGTACTCCTCGTCCGTCACCGCGCGCGCGAGCTCTCCCCCGCGCCTGCGGCATGCCTCGTTGGGCGTGTACTGGTTCATGACCGAGAGGTCGACCTCGTTTCCGCAGGTCTCCCACACGCGGTCGAGCACGGCGCACGAGTCGTCCGCGTGTCCCGGCAGGACCAGGTGGCGCACGACGATGCCCCGCAGCATGCGGCCGTCGTCGCCCAGAAGCGCCCCGCCCCGCGCGCGCAGGTTCGCCACCATGCGCCCAAGGGCCGCCTGGGCCACCTCCGGGTAGTCACGCGCCGCCGAGAGCCGTGCCGCGAGGGCGGGGTCGGAGTACTTGAAGTCGGTGAGCCACACGTCAACCACGTCGGCGAGGGCGTCGACCACCTCGGGCAGCTCGTAGCCCGAGGTGTTGCACACGATGGGGATGGCGAGGCCCGCGCCGCGCGCCGCGCGCACCGCCCCGGCGACGTGCGGGGCAAAGTGCAGGGGCGTGACGAGGTTGACGTTGAGGGCCCCGCGCGCCTGCTGCTCGAGCATCATCTGGGCCAGGCGGCCCGGCGTCACGGGAAGGCCCACGCCCTCATGCGAGATCTCGTGGTTCTGGCAGAAGACGCAGCGCAGGGGGCAGCCGCTGAAGAAGATGGTGCCGCTGCCCGCCTCGCCCGAGATGGGCGGCTCCTCCCACAGGTGCAGGGCGCTGCGCGCGACCATGATCTGGGCCGTCTCGCCGCAGGCGCCGCGCTCCCCCGCGGCCCGGCGGGCACCACACCTGCGCGGGCACAGCTCGCAGCGCTCGTAGGCGGAGGGGGCCAGCTCCATTGCGCCTCCCTAGCAAAAGTCCCCGCCCGAGATGGGCAGGGACCGAAGGAATCGAAGTGGTGGAGACGAAGGGAATCGAACCCTCGGCCTCTGCCATGCGACGGCAGCGCTCTCCCAGCTGAGCTACGTCCCCACTTGCGTAGGCCATTATCGCACACACGCCCCCGCTGTCAACGACGCGCCGCAAAAAGCGCACGGATGGGCGTTGGGCAGGCCTCAGGACCTGTGGGAAGCCTGCGCGGCACACATCTTTCATGCAGGGGAAACATGGATGCATTACCATGAGTCAGTTACGTCACGAGACGACACGGAAGGACGTGCCATGGCTCACGACAAGGTATCCGAGGAGTTTGGCAGCCTGCTCTTCACCGACGCCGACATGCAGGACCGCCTCCCCAAGCCCACCTACAAGAAGCTCAGGCGCGTCATCGACGACGGCGAGCCGCTTGACCTCGACATCGCCAACGAGGTCGCCCACGCCATGAAGGAGTGGGCGCTCGAGAAGGGCGCCACCCACTTCACGCACTGGTTCCAACCGCTCACGGGCATCACGTCCGAGAAACACGACAGCTTCATCACCCCCAAGGGCGACGGAACCATCCTCATGGCATTCTCCGGCAAGGAGCTGGTCAGGGGCGAGACCGACGCCTCCTCCTTCCCCAACGGCGGGATGCGCGCCACCTTCGAGGCGCGCGGCTACACCGTCTGGGACCCCATGAGCCCCGTCTTCATCAAGGACGAGGTCCTGTGCATCCCCACGGCGTTCATCTCCTACACCGGCGAGGCCCTCGACAAGAAGACGCCGCTGCTGCGCTCCGAGGTCGCCGTCGAGCAGGCCGCCAAGCGCGTGCTCGCCCTCTTCGGGCAGGAGCCCCGTCGCGTGGTCACCACCATCGGCCCGGAGCAGGAGTACTTCCTCATCAGGGAGCAGGACTACGCCGCCCGTCCCGACCTCGTGCTCACCGGCCGCACGCTCTTCGGGGCCGCCCCGGCCAAGGGCCAGGAGCTCGAGGAGCACTTCTTCGGGGCGATTCGCCCCACCGTGAACGAGTTCATGAAGGAGCTCGACGACGAGCTGTGGAAGCTCGGCGTGCCTGCCAAGACCAAGCACAACGAGGTCGCCCCCTGCCAGCACGAGCTCGCCCCGATCTTCGAGCAGGGCTCCGTGGCAATCGACAACAACCTCCTCACCATGGAGAAGATGAAGCTCCTGGCCAGCCACCACGGCCTGGTGTGCCTGCAGCACGAGAAGCCCTTCGAGTACGTGAACGGCTCGGGCAAGCACGACAACTGGTCCATCGCCGCCGACGGCAAGAACCTCCTCGAGCCCGGCCCCGACCCCGAGCACAACCTGCGCTTCCTGGTCTTCCTCACCGCCCTCGTGGCCGCGGTCGACGAGCACGCCGACCTGCTGCGCGCCTCGGTCGCCTCGGCCGGCAACGACCACCGCCTGGGCGGCAACGAGGCCCCGCCCGCCATCATCTCGGTCTTCCTGGGCGACAGCCTGTGCCCCATCGTGGACGCCCTGATCCGTAAGGAGCATGCCGAGGCGCAGGAGACCGAGGTCGTCGACCTCGGCGTGCCCGCGCTGCCCGACCTCATCCGCGACAACACCGACCGCAACCGCACGAGCCCCTTCGCCTTCACCGGCAACAAGTTCGAGTTCCGCATGCCGGGGAGCCGCCAGAACCTCTCCGACCCCAACGTGGTGCTCAACACCGCGGTCGCCGAGCAGTGCGACCGCTTCGTGGACTACGTTGCCGATCGCGCCGACGAGGACTTCCCGGCCGTGGCCCTGCGCTGGGTCCGCCACACCCTGCGCGACCACCGGCGCATCATCTTCGAGGGCAACGGCTACGCCGACGAGTGGGAGGTCGAGGCCGAGAGGCTGGGCCTGCCCAACCTCAAGACGACGCCCGAGGCGCTGCCCGCCATGGTCGACCCCGACAACATCGCCCTCTTCGAGCGCTACGGGGTGCTCTCGGCCACCGAGATGCGAGCCCGCTACGTCGCCAAGGCCGAGCAGTACGAGAAGCTCCTCAACATCGAGGCCAACACGATGTCGAGCATGGTGCACCAGCTCTTCCTGCCCGCCATCTCGCGCTACTCGGGCGACGTCGCCACGAGCGTCGCGGCCAAGGCCGACCTGGGCATCACCTCACGCTCCGAGAAGGAGCTGGTGCAGCGACTCACCGACGGCTATGACGCCATCGCCGCCACCACCGCCGCGCTCGAGGCGAAGAACGCCGAGGCGCGCGCCACCGACGACGTCCAGCTGGCCTGCGAGCTCTATCGCGACGAGGTCATCCCCCTCA
>SUUD01000088.1 GCA_015062715.1 Olsenella sp.
TAGTCCAGTACCCGGCGATGCCGTAGTGCGTGGAGTTGAAGATGGTGCCGCCGGCCATGCCGTAGGTGCGGGCCTTCTCGATGAGCATCTCCATCATGTGGTAGCTCGCGACCATGCCCATGCCGTTGTTGGCGTCCATGACCACGGTGGTGGGCGTCTCCTTGACGATGTCCATCTTGGTGACCGGCAGCAGCGTGCCGTTGACGATGCGGTCGATGTAGATGGGCTTGAAGCGGTTGCAGCCATGGCTCTCGATGCCGCGGCGGTCGCTCTCGAGCAGGACGTCCGCGCAGATGGCGGCGTCGTCGCGCGGCACGCCGTACGCGCAGAACACATCGATCATGAAATCGTTCATGAGGTCCCAGGGGACGTAGGGGCGAGTCTCCATGGCGGTTCCCTTCGTTGGGTGCCGTGACGGCACGCGTTTGACGTCACCTCGAACGATACCCCCGTATCAGGCAACTTTGGCCGAGACGCCCGAACTCTGCGCCGAACGGTAACGCGGGGCTCGCGCCGGAGCGTCCCGCAGAATCAAACCAACCCCAGCTAGAATGCCCCGCAACCAATAGTTGCGCCATCAATTTGGGGCATGTATCGTCTAGTTGGTGGAGCAATCGGCATGAGGGGAGGCAGACTTGGCGCCATCGTCCATACAAAGCGACAGGAGAAAACCCATGGCACTGGATATTGGCTCCCGCATCGTCGAGCTCCGCGGCACGGCAGACCTCTCGCAGGAGGGGCTGGCAAACGAACTGGGCCTCTCGCGTCAGGCAGTCTCGCGCTGGGAGCGCGGCGAGGCCCTTCCCGATACCGAGAACCTCATCGCCCTCGCGGACCTCTTTGGCGTGACCCTCGACGAGCTCGTGCGACCGAAAGCTGCCGTCGAGACGGACGACGAGGTGGCAAGTGGCAACGAGGCCGAGGCCGAAGAGCCTGAGATGCCCGATGAGTTCGATCCGGAGTCCGAGGCGTCCGACGCGCCAGAGGCCACGCCCGAGCCCGAGGCCACGCCCGGCCCCGAGGCGACCATCCCTCCCCCACGACCGGTCTGGATGAAGGCGCTGCTGCTCGTCGCCGCGCTGGCATCCTTGGCTTTGTCGGCACTCTTCGTGGCGAACGTGGTCACCTATGCCTACCACACCATCTTTCCGTCGCCGAGCGAGGAGTACGTCGCGCCTCCCGTCATCGTCGACGGGTCGCAGGTGACAAGCATCGACGTCATGTGGCGCGCGGGCGAGGTCGAGGTGGTCCCCACCGTAGATGACGAGAATGGCGGCGACGTGCTCATCCAGGCATTTGGGGCGGACCCCACCTGGAAGCTCGAGAACGGCAGGCTGCAGGTCACCTGCGACCACGAAGAGGACTACGGCGAGGTGACCATCTTCGTGATGGTGCCCCCAGACGTCGCCCTCAACCTGCAGGAGCTCTCGCTTGAGGCCTCCGATGGTGCCAGCGGCTTCTTCTCATCCATTGCCTGCGACAAGATCTACGTCTACGAGTCCAATGGGTTCGTGCAGGTCGACAACTGCGAGGCCGCCGAGCTCGACATCCGCGCGACGGCGGGCACCGTGTTGCTTGCCGGGTCCTTCGAGCATATGGCAATTGACGCCAAGAGCACCGCCGAGGTGAACTATGCGGCCGACACCACACAGGAGATGCCCAAGGCCCTCGACGTGAGGCTCTCCGAGTCCAGCCTCAACCTCACGGTTCCCAAGAGCGCAGGCCTCACACTGACCGATAAGGGCGACGCGCACTACTTCGACACCAACCTGTCCCTCGTATACGGCGAGGACGGCGCGGTCTATGGGACAGGCGAGACCAAGGTGAGCGTCGAGGCCGACGCAAACAGCCACGTGAGCATCATGGGAGACGAGTAGCTCCTGACGTTTCTGCCAGGGTGCCCGACACGCCGCTTCAGATAAGGTTACTCCCTGCCCTGGGCCAGGCGCTCCCCCACGTCTCCCGACGGGTGGTTCTCCAGAAACGCCTCGCGCGAGAAGGCCTCGCCCTCCATGAGGTCGATGGCCACGGCGTCCAAGGCGGCAATGACCGCCAGCGTGCTGGCCGTGGCGAGCATGTTGAAGGGGTCGGGCTCGCGCTCTATCTCGACGCGCAGGAAGAGGTCGGAGGCCTGGCCGATGGGCGACTCGGGATGCTCGCCCACGCCAACGACGATCGCGCCCTTCTCGGCCAGGTTGGGCAGGAACTTGACCAGCTCGGCCGTGGCCCCTCCCTTGGAGATGACGATGACCACGTCACCGGCGCGCACCACGCCCAGCTCGCCGTGGACGGCGTCGCTGGGGTTGAGGTAGAAGGCGCGCTGCCCAATGACGGAGAGCGTGTGCACGGCCTTGCGCGCCGCCATGGCAGACGTGCCGCAGCCGGTGATGAAGACGGAGCCCTCGCACCCGGCGATAAGGTCACGCAGCTTGCCCAACGCCTCGTAGTCGATGGTCTGGGCGAGCCGAGCAACCTGCTCGGCCTCGGCCTCGATGACCCTTCTCAGCGTGTCCTTGCCCATGGCAGACCCCTACTGCTTGCCGCCCCTGTCACGTCCCATGCCCGAAATCGCGGCATAGATCACGACGACCGCGATCACCGCGACGAAGGTCGTGGTCTGCGAGCCCAGGAGCCCGTCAAGCCAGGCCGGCGCGTTCTCCCAGCGCTTGAGCAGCGAGTACCCGAGGATGCCGGCCACGAGCAGCACCGCTCCGACCACCTCGAGCACGGCGCGCACGTCGAAGTGCATCGAAAACCAACCGACCCTCACGGTGTTGGCGTCCCACTCCCTCTGCGCGGCGTTGGCCTCGGCCACGTCTATGCCCTCCACGAGCTCGGCCACGCGCTTGGCGGCCTCCGCGACGCCCGGGACCGTGTCGATGGTGACCGTCTCGCCCTTGCCGTCCAGGTTTCCGCAGGTGACGACCAGTCCCAGGTAGGGGAAGACCATGACGCGCATGAGCCTGAGCTTGGAGGCCTCACCATCCGACAGGTCCTCGGCCACCCCCTCGCGGCCGCGCGCGTCGTACACGGCGAACGCCCGGGGCAGCTCGGTCATGATCATGCGTAGGCCCGTCGCCACGCCATGTGCGTTGGTGCCCGTCAGGTCCTGGAGCGCCATGTCCCCGCCCTTGCGGTCGAGGACCTCGTGCACCTCCTTCTTGGCCTTGCCAAACGAGAGGTCCCCCAGGATGGCGCGGATGGCGCCCGCGACGCCGCCGCGCTTGCCCTCGAGCTGGAGCGCGTCGCCCTCGGACGAGAGAAGCGTCACGTTGCTGCCGTCCACGAAGGCCACCGGCCCCTTGTCGGGGTCATGGCGCAGGGTCTCGGGCGTTACCGGCACGACCGCCAGGCACGGGCTGCCCAGGGACGTAGCAATCTGCTTGAGGGGCGTGCCACCCTTGACGGCGGCGTCGCGCTCACCGACGAGGCCGCTCCAGTCGTTGCCGCCCATCGCCTCGCGCAGCTGCGCGGAAGAAACGTCGTAACCCATGAAATCAAGGCCTTTCGTGTTGCTGGTGCACCTGAACGACCTTTAATGATAGCGCCCTGCCGTCAGGCGCGCCCCTCCCAGCCAAAACATGCACGCAAGATGGGGGCGACCGTCGCAAACGACTCACGCACCGCCGTGGCGGCGTCCGGGCGCTGCTCCACCTCGATGGAGAAGGCGCCCTCGTAGCCCGCGTCCGCCAGCGCCGCGACGAAGCGGGCAAAGTCGACCGAGCCCGTGCTCCCGGGATAGGTGCGCTCGACCTCGGTGAGGTGGACGTAGCGCACCCGCCCGCCCAGCTCGGCGGCACACTCGCAGACGTCGGCCTCCTCGAGCACCATGGCGCAGGTGTCCATCATGGTGGCGAGGTTGGGGCATGCGACCTCGGCCACCAGCGCCTCGCCGTCGGCCACGGTGTGGAGGTTGTCGGTCTCGGCACGCTCGATGGGCTCGAGGAAGACGTCCACCCCGCGCTCGGCGGCATGGCCGCACAGGGCGCGCAGCTGGCGGACCATGAGCTCGTGGCGCACGACGGGGTCGTCGCCCAAAAGGCCGCGCGCCCGGCCGATGTTCACGTTGGCTCCCAGGTACGCCGCGAAGTCGACAATCTGCCCGAGCCGCGCCATGCAGGCGTCGCGCGCCGCCGGGTCGGGGTCGGTCATCGAGAGGCCCAGCTTGCCATAGACGTCACCGGTGCACACGTTCACCACGCGCAGGCCATGACGCTCGACAAGGCCACGCAGCTCCGCCCAGTCGAGCCGCGCCGGGTCCACGCAGATGAGCTCGACGGCGTCGTAGCCCACCTCCACGAGCAGCCCGAGACTTGCGTCCAGCGGTCCCGAGAGGGCCGTCGCGCAGGGGCCCACCTCCACCTCGGGGGTGGCGACCTGATAGCCAAGGCAGACCGGGTGTCTCATGGCGACCTCCTCGCGGGGCTCGACGTTACTTCTCCTTGACAGCCTTGCCCGTCATGTAGTCGATCTCCATCTCGAGCACGGCGGTGCGCGCCGCGCTGCGAGCCATGGTGGCCTCCATCTCCGCGGTCGTGGGGATGTACTTCATGCCTAGGGTCCGCAGGATGGACAGGCGCGTCCCGTCGTCCTCGACCACGCGGCAGCGACCGAAGCAGATGACCGAGTTGAAGGTGTACCACCACTCCCCCTCCTGCCGCTCGCCCCCGTCGAGCACGGTGAGGCACACCTTGTCGCAGGCCGCGAGGGCGTCGATCTTGTGGCCCTCGCGGGCGCCGTGGAAGAACAGCCGGCCGTCCTGGTACAGGAAGTCGATGGGCACGCCATAGGGGTAGCCGTCTTCGCCATGCACGCAAAGAACCCCGCGCGGCTGCTCGCGCAGGATCCTCTCGCACTCCTCGGCGCTCAGCTGCTGCTTGATGCGGCGCATCTCTCGAAACATCGTGGCTCCCCTCGTCTGGTGGTTTCGCAAGACTATAGACCAGGGCGGCGCCCGCATGCGCGAAAGGCGTACCATGAGTCCCATGAACTTGCTCAAGGACAGGCTGCTCGCCCACGCACACCAGACCCCCGAGGAGAAGCGTCACCAGATGACGACCGAGCCCGTGCGCGGGCTCATCCTGTCGCTGGCCGCCCCGGCCATCGTGGCCAACCTCGTGACCAGCGTCTACAACCTCTCGGACACCTTCTTCGTGGGGCAGCTGGGCACGTCGGCCTCGGGCGCCGTGGGCATCGCCTTCGTCGCCATGACCGCCATCCAGGCCGTGGGCTTCTACTTTGGCCAGGGAACCGGCAACGCCATCTCGCGCTACCTCGGCGCCGAGGAGTACGACAAGGCCAGCGTCATGGCGTCGGTGGGCCTGTTCTGCTCGCTTGTCATGGGAACCCTCGTCGCCATCCTAGGCAACGTCTTCCTCGACGAGCTCTGCCACCTCATGGGCTCGACCGACACCATCCTGCCCTATGCGCGCGCCTACATGGGGACCATCCTGATAGGCGCCCCGTGGATGGCCAGCTCGCACCTGCTCAACATGCAGCTGCGCTTCGAGGGCGAGGCGCTCTTCTCGATGATTGCCCTGGTCACGGGCTCGCTGCTCAACGTGTTGCTCACGCCCGTGTTCATCTTCGTCCTTGGGCTGGGGATCCGAGGCGCCGCGCTGGCCACCATCCTGAGCCAGCTCGTGGGCTTCTGCCTGCTCGTCTTTGAGTCGCAGCGGGCCGGCATGGTGCGCATTGGCCCCAGGTGGCTGCGGGGCTGCGAGGGCCTGCGGCCGGGCCCGGCCCTCCTGCGCGAGATCAATAACGGCGGCTTCCCGTCGTTCGTGCGCCAGGTCATGTTCAGCGTTGCGACCGCCCTGCTCAACAACGCCGCGCGCCCCTTTGGCGACGCGGCCATCGCGGCCATGACGGTGGTCCAGCGCATCTCGGGCATCGGCAACTTCGTGCAGATTGGCATTGGCCAGGGCTTCCAGCCCCTCGTGGGATACAACCTGGGGGCCCGGCGCTACGACCGCATCCGCGAGGGCTACTTCTTCACCATCCGCACCGTCTTCGTGGCGGTCATGGCGATCGGCGTCCTCACCTGCGCGTTCGCCCCGCAGCTCATTGGGTTCTTCCGCGACGACCCCGAGGTCGTGGCCATCGCCACGCCCACGCTGCGCCTGGTGAGCTTCACCATCCCCATCACGGGCGTGGCCATGATCACCAACTTCCTGCTGCAGACCTCGGGCCGCATGTGGCGCGCCACCATCCTGGGCGCCTGCCGGCTGGGACTGGTGCTGGGGCCGGTCGTGGTGGTGCTCTCGAGCCTCCTTGGCCTGCTCGGCGTCCAGCTGGCCCAGCCAGTGACCGACGTCATAACCGGCCTGGTGACCATCCCCATGGCAGCCTCGGTCCTGCATGAGCTGCGCGACGAGGAGCTGTCCGGCTGATTTCGACACAAAGGGGGTACCCCCCTTTGTGTCGAAATCAGCCACCTACCTAAGCCGCGGGCGCCCCATGGGCAGCCCCCGCATGGGCAGCGAGATGTTGACCCCCAGGATGAGGTTGACCAGCCACAGGAAGAACAGCAGGACCAGTATGGGGATGACGCAAGACGTGACGATCATCACCGCCAGCGCCTCGATGAAGTTGTTGAGCGAGGTCTTGGCCTGCTCCGCAAGCTTGAGCGCCTCCTCGGGCAGCTGCGTGACCGAGGTGACGGCGTTGCTGAGGCTGTCGATCCAGCTGCTCGACTCCTCCTCGGTGGCATGCTTCTGGATCTCCTCGGACGTCTGCTCGGCTGTGGCCAGGGTCTGCTGGATGGAGGCCTCGTAGGTCTGCTCGATCTTTGTCGAGACCCACACGCTCGCCGGCACTACCAGCGCTGCGGCAAGCCCCAGCAGGACCAGCTTGAGGCCGATGCGGCCAAGGCCGTCGATACCGTGCACGCGGTCCCACAGCACGAGCGTTAGGGCACCCATCACGCACCCCGCGGGCACCAGGAACCTGAAGGCGACCAGCCCCAGGATGGTGAGCAGGTACTTCTCGAGGTAGATGGCCGCAATGACGATCAGGAAGTCAGAGCTCAGGTCGACGAGCTTCTCCGCGATGGGGGTGCCCAGGTCGCCCGGCAGGATCGAGATGGCGGCAGAGGAGCCCGTGGAGCCAGCCACCAGGCCCATGACCGTCTCCTTCTTTGAGTCGAGCGCGGCCAGGGTGCCCTGGTAGGCCTCGGGGGTCGAGTACTTGGCCCCCAGCACGAAGAACGACACGAGGGCGATCGCGACGAGCACCGCGGCGGCAACGTAGCGCGGCACGGCCGGCGTCTCGGGCATGGGGTCGCCGACATTGTCGGCAGCCTGCCTGATGCCCCTGCTCGTGCGCGTGATCTCTTCGGACATGGCCTTCCTCCCTTGGGCCGGCGATACCATCTGGTGGGAGTCTTCCCCTTTTTGCGCGCGGGCAACACCGGGAGAGGAGCGCCTAGCCCAGCTCTTCCCCAAACTGCCACTCGCGCGAGCGCGAGACCGTGCCGTCGACGTCATCGGGCTCGCAGCCCCAGTCGTCACGCACGGTGTCCCCGGGCCACAGGTACGCGCTGGGCATGATGCCCAGGGCAACCTCCACCTGGCAGCCCTCCAGCACGGAGAGGTCCTGGCGGGCCGCCTGGCACAGCTCGGGATATGAGACCCCCGCGCCCGAGGCGTCGACGATTCCCTCCGGCTCGACCACGTAGATGCTCACGTGAAGGCTCGTCCTGCGGCCCTCGTCTATGTCGAGGCGCGCCCATGCCGCGTCAAGGATCGAGACCGCGCACGCGCAGAAGCCCTCGGGGTCCTCGGGAACCACCCCGCGCGGGAGCACCACCCAAGCATTAGTCTCGTCGTCGCCATTCTCCGTGTCGGCGGGTTCCAGGCAGGTCGCTGCGATGACCTCGCCGGCGTCGCAGCCCACGATGGCGGCGACGTCCTGAGCAAGCCCCTCGTCGAGCGCCGCGGCCG
>SUUD01000089.1 GCA_015062715.1 Olsenella sp.
GGAGCCCGAGCCGGAGCCCGAGCTCGAGCCCGTGGTGGTGGAGCCCGTGGTGGTCGAGCCGGTCGTGGTCCCGCAGCCCGCTTCGGAACCCGCCTCCGCCCCCGAGCGGCCCGACGCCTTCTGCTTCCGCTGCGGTCACGCCATCAACCCCGGCGACCTGTTCTGCAGCACCTGCGGCCAGAGGCTCGCCTAGGCAGTGCGAGGAGCCATCATGTTCTGTACCAACTGCGGCGCGCAGGTCGATGACGGCAACGCCTTCTGCCCCGCGTGCGGCGCACGCCTCGACCACCCGGCCCTCGTCAATGCCCAGCAGGTCGAGCCACCTGTAGGCTCCGCCCGCCAGGCGCTTCCCGCCACGGGCGCCCAGCAGACGCAGGCCGTCCGCACCCGTCCCTACGCGAGCCGCTCCCATGCCCGCCAGACGACGACCGCCTCCTCCGCCCAGGCCCGCACGGCCAGGAGGGACCGGTCGGGGGAGTCGGCGCGTCGTGCAAGCGCATACGTCCCAAGCTCCGCGCGGTCCTCGCGCAGCGTCGCACCCTACGTGGCGCTCGGGGCCATCGCCCTCATCGCCACCATCGGCCTGGCCGTGGTCAGGCCGTTCCAGGGCTTCTCGCCGGCGCCCGAGCCCGTCGAGCAGCCCGTCGAACAGCCTGCAGAGCAGCCCGCCGAGCAGCCCACGCAGCAAGCGGCCGAGCAGCCCGCGCTCCCCGCGGGAGGTCCTGAGGCCCGCGCCTCGCTTCCCGACTACTCCTGGGCCGAGCTCGACCAGATCGCCCGGCTCATCGAGGACTGCACGTCCCGCGAGGAGGCCCTTTCCATCGCGTGCGCCTACCACCTGGTCGATGACGCCGGCGTGCCCACGGGCGCGACCAAGCCCGTCCAGATGACCGACGGCCAGACCCTGAGCTTCCGCGTGGTCGACGTGTGGTGCGACGCGGCCCAGACCAGCTCGGGCAAGGCGGGCATCGCCTTTCTCGCTACCAACGTGGCCTACCGCCACCGCATGGCCCCCCAGACGACGACGGACGGCGGCTGGGAGGCCTCCGAGCTGCGCCTGTGGATGAACACCGACCTGCTCGCCGCCTTCCCCGAGGAGGTGTCCTCGGTGATGCTGCCGGTCACGAAGTGGTCCAACAACATCGGGAAGACCACCTCGCCCACCTGCGTCACCGGCACCACCGACCTCCTGTGGGCCCCCTCGATCGTCGAGCTGTGCGGGCCCATCATGTGGACCTTCGACTCGGACCCCGACAACTCCGCCTACTACAGCTCCGTCTTCAACGCCGAGGGCGCGCAGTACGCGGCCTTCTCGCAGGCGCACATCGTGAGCGACGACGACAACGCGGCCCTGGCCATGGGGGAGGAGTGGTGGCTGCGCTCCACCGCCGCGAGCTCGGGGCGCGGGCGCCGCGTCGGCGCGGGCGGCAACCCCGCCTCGTTCGGCGACTCCAACGAGTCGGTCGGCGTCGTCTGCGGCTTCTGCCTCTAGCGCCCCATGCGTGCCACGCTCGCCATACTCGCCCTGAGCCTGGGCGTCCTGCTTCCCGCGCCCGCGACCGCGCCGTCCGCCCCCTCGCAGGCCGACGCGGCCATCGCCTCGCCCTGCCCGGCCGACCAGGTCGACGTGGCCCTGTCCGGCTGGGTCGAGCAGCCCGACGGCACCGCCGTCTTCTACAACCCCGTCACGCACCGCCCGCACGTGGGCTGGCTGCAGCAGGGCGCCGCCCGCTACTACCTGGACCCCGACACGCTGCAGCCCCACACCGGCTGGCTCGAGGCGGACGGCTCGCGCTACCTCTTTGGCGACGGCTCGCTGGCGGCCGAGGGGGTCCTTGTCAGCGACTGCTGGGTCACGCTGGGTGGCGAGCGCTACCACCTCTCGGCATCCGGCGCGGCAGACGTGGGCTGGGTCGAGGTCGACGGAGACCTGCGCTGCTTCGCCGCCGACGGGCGGCTCATGCGCGGGTGGGTCCGCGCCGAGGACGGTGGCCTGCGCTGGGCGGACGACGAGGGCCGCCCCGTCACGGACGGCATGCACGAGGTCGACGGCGTCTGGCAGGCCTTTGGCGAGGACGGCTCGTGGCTGGGGCAGCCGGGGGCGCTGCCGCCCGACGACGCCGCCCACATGGCGACGCTGACGGGGTCGCAGCGCGCGGTGATAGACGCATGCTCCAGCGTCCCCTGGCCGGGGAGGAACCTGTGCGCCGGCTGGGTGTCGGCGGTCTTCTCGCGGGCCGGCGTGCCGGCGCCGGGCGGGGACGCGTGCGACATCGCGCACGCCTGGTGCACCTCGGACGACCTGGCGGCGCTCGAGCCCGGCATGGTGATCGCGGTGGCCAGCCACCCGCACACCGAGGCGGGCTCCCAGTATGGGCACGTGGGCATCTACGTGGGGGAGGGCATCGTGTGCGACAGCGCGCGCACGGGCCTGCGCCGCGTGGGCCTGGCCTCGTGGATCGCCTGGTACGGGGCGACGGAGCCCGTGCGCTGGGGCTGGGCGACGGGCAGGGACCTCTCTGAGGGCTAGCCCGCGCGACCCTGCGGGGAAACGACGAACTCACGTTCGACCCCATAAGCGTCGGCCCCATCGGCTATCATCAGACGTGGAAAACCGCGCACCCCGAAAGAGACGCCCATGGCCTTCGTTCATCTCCACAACCACTCCGACCGCTCGCTGCTCGACGGCGCCACGCGCATCAAGGACATGGTCAAAAGGGCCGTCGAGCTGGGCATGCCCGCCGTCGCCCTCACCGACCACGGCTACATGTACGGCATCCCCGACCTCGCCCTGGCGGCCGACGGCTACAACCACGACCAGGAGGACTACAAGCAGTGGAAGCACGACCTCGAGTGCTTCCAGAAGGGCTGGGAGCTCGAGGAGCCCGCGGCCGACGCGCCGGACGCCAAGGAGCACGACCGCCGCCACGCCCAGTGGGAGACGGACGTCGCCGCCTGGGAGCGCGCGCACGACCTGGACGACGTCCGGGCCGCCCGTCCCCGCCCGCTCGTCAAGGCGATCCTGGGCTGCGAGGTCTACTTCACGCCCGACAGCGAGCTGCGCCGCGACCGCAAGCCCGAGCTCTACCACATGATCCTCCTGGCCAAGAACCACACCGGCTACGTCAACCTCCTGCAGATCGTGTCCGACGCGGCCACCCGCGGCATGTACTACAAGCCCCGCGTCACGCTCGAGATGCTCCAGGCCCACGCCGAGGGGCTTATCTGCACCTCGGCCTGCGTGTCGGGCATCATCCCGCGCTCCATCCTGCGCGGCCAGCCCGACGAGGCCATGCGTTGGGCAAAGACCTTCCGCGACACCTTCGCCCCCGGCGACTTCTACATCGAGATCCAGGACCACGGCAACGTCTTCAACCCCGAGACCGAGCGCGGCACCGTGGTCGAGCTGACGGACCGCCAGCTCGACGAGCGCCTGGTGCGGCTCGCGGAGTCCATCGGCGTCAAGGTCATCGCCACCAACGACTTCCACTACCTGCTGCGCGAGGACGCCCCCACGCAGGACATCATGATGTGCATCGGCATGAACGCCCAGGTCGACGATGCCAACCGCATGCGCATGCACGGCACCGAGTACTACATGAAGACCGAGGAGGAGATGCGCGCGCTCTTCTCGTGGTGCCCCGAGGCCATCGAGAACACCCTCGAGGTCGCCGACAAGTGCAACGTCGAGCTCGAGTGGGGCAAGATCCTGCTCCCGCAGTACCCGCTCGACCCGGGCGAGACCAACGAGAGCCAGTTCCGCCGCGAGTGCGAGAAGGGCCTGGCCCGCCGCTACGGCGAGGACTGGCGCAACGTCGAGGTCAACGGCATCAACGTGCTCGAGCGCTTCGAGTACGAGTACAAGGTCATCTGCGACAAGGGCTTTGCCGCGTACTTCCTCATCGTGGCCGACTACGTGCGCTGGGCCAAGGAGAACGGCATCGGCGTGGGGCCGGGTCGTGGCTCGGCAGCCGGCGCCATCGTGGCCTACGCCATGGACATCACCTCCTTCGACCCCCTCGAGAACGGCCTCATGTTCGAGCGCTTCCTCTCCATCGAGCGCTCCGAGATGCCCGACATCGACATGGACTTCGACGACGAGCGGCGCCTCGAGGTGGTCGACTACGTGCGCCGCCGCTACGGCGCCGACCACGTCACCCACGTCATCACCTACTCCACCATCAAGGCCAAGCAGGCCATCAACGACGCCAACCGCGTCCTGGGCTACCCGGTCTGGCAGGGCCAGAAGCTCTCCAAGATGATCTCGAACGCGCCCAACGCCACGCTGTTCGCGACCATGAACAAGGAGTCGAAGAACCCCGACCAGTACTCGCAGGACTTCGTCGACGCCTACGAGCACGACCCTAACGCCCGCCGCATCATCGACGCGGCCCTCTCCATCGAGGGGCTCACCCGCGGCGAGGGCGTCCATGCCTGCGCCGTCCTCATCGCCCCGGGCCCGGTCCGCGACCACGTGCCCACCAAGCTCGACACCAAGGGCGGCGTCGAGATCACCCAGTACGAAGGCCACACCATCGCCGACATGGGCCTGCTCAAGATGGACTTCCTGGGCCTGCGCACGCTCACGGTCATCTCCAAGGCCGTGGCCAACATCCGCGCCAACTACGGGATCACCATCAACCCCGACGACATCCCCTTCGACGACCCGGCCATCTTCTCGCTCATGTCGCGTGGCCACACCGCCGGCGTGTTCCAGATCGAGTCCGGCGGCATGACGGCCACCATCAAGAGCATGAAGCCCACCGAGTACAAGCACGTGGTGGCCATGATCGCGCTCTACCGCCCCGGCCCGCTTGGCGCCGGCATGGTGAGCGACTACATCGACCGCATGAACGGCAAGAAGGCCGTCACCTTCTATGACGACCGCCTCTCCGAGATCCTCTCCGAGACCTACGGCACCATCGTGTACCAGGAGCAGGTCATGCAGATCTCGATGGTCATGTGCGGCTTCTCGGCCGGCGAGAGCGACTCGCGCATCCGCAAGCCCGTGGCCAAGAAGAAGATCAAGCTGCTCACGGACACGGTGTTCCACTGGGAGGACGGCAAGGACGAGACCACCTACGACCACTGGATGAACGGCGCCGAGAACAACGGCTACACGCGCCAGATCGCGCAGCGCATCTGGGACGACGTCCTCGAGTTCGCCTCCTACGCCTTCAACAAGAGCCACTCCGCGGGCTACGCCATCCTCGTCATGCAGACGGCCTGGCTCAAGGCGCACTACCCCAAGGAGTACATGGCGGCCGTGCTCACCAGCTACATGGGCAAGACCGACAAGATCGTGCACTACGTGGCCTCGTGCAAGCGCGAGGGCATCGCCATCCTGCCGCCCGACATCAACGAGAGCGGCCGCGACTTCACGGCGACCGCCGACGGCGTCCGCTTTGGCTTCGCCGGCATCCGCGGCGTGGGCGAGGGCGTGGCCGACGTCATCATCGCCGAGCGCGAGGCGGGCGGCCCCTTCCGGAACCTCCACGACTTCGTCGAGCGCGTCGACACGGCCCAGGCCAACCGCCGCGTCATCGAGGCCCTCATCAAGTCCGGCGCCTTCGACTCCACGGGCTACACGCGCATGCAGTGCATGGGATTTGTCGACAAGAACAACCCCGCCAACATCATCGACGCCGCGGCCAAGCGCCAGAAGGACCGCTCGGCCGGCCAGAGCTCGATGTTCGACCTCTTCGCCGACGTCGACGGCTTTGGCTCCGAGGCGCCCGAGCCCGACGGCGTCGAGTGGGACCGCACCCTCAAGCTCAACCAGGAGAAGGAGGTCCTGGGCCTCTACGTCTCCGACCACCCGCTGCGTCCCTACGAGTACGCGCTGTCCAAGTCGCGCGACTTCTCCATCGCCGACCTCGACGCCACCGTCGAGGTGCCCGACCCGGCCACGGGCGTGCCGCGCTCTCGCCCCAAGGTCGCCGACGGGCGCGAGCTGTGGCTCGCGGGCATGGTCTCGAGCGTCACCAAGCGCGTCACCAAGAACGGCGACCCCATGGCCATCGTGCGCCTCGAGGACATGGAGGGCGAGGTCGACGTCGTCGTCTTCCCCAAGCTCTACAAGAAGTACGCCTCGGTGCTCGCCGGCGAGGTCGACGAGATGACCGGCGAGGCCACGGGTGACGTCTTCATCCGCGTGCACGGCGAGTTCGAGCGCTCCGACCGCGGCAACCAGGTCCGCGCGTCCGAGATCGAGGCCATGGAGCTCAACGAGCGCACCAACAGGCCCAAGGTGCTCGAGATTCACATGCCCTCGCGCATGCTCTCGCGCGACCTCATGGAGCGCCTGCAGCGCATGCTGGCGGGCTACCCCGGCCTCGACCGGGTGGAGCTGCGTGTGGAGAGCGCCTCGGCGCCCACCATGCGCCTCGAGCTGCCCATGCACGTCGAGGCCCGCAACATGTCCCTGTATGCCGGTGTGGCCGACATGATCGGCCACGAGGGGAATGTCAGGATCGTCTGACGCCCCACGAAGGCGCGCCCGCGCGGCGCGAGGAAGGATTGTCCCCATGTCCAACAAGGGAAGGACCGTCAAGGTCCACTACACCGGAACGCTGCTCGACGGCACCAAGTTCGACAGCTCGCTCGACCGCGGCGAGCCGCTCGAGTTCGTCTGCGGCGCCGGCCAGATGATCAAGGGCTTCGACGCCGCCGTCGAGGACATGCAGGTTGGCGAGAGGCGCACCGTCACGCTCCCGCCCGACCAGGCCTACGGCGAGCACCGCCCCGACATGGTCATCACGTTCCCCATCTCGCAGGTCCCCAACCCCGAGCAGTTCAAGGTGGGCGACAAGGTCGTGCTCCAGGGGCCGGGGGGCAGGCCCGTGCCCGCCACCATCATCAAGATGGACGAGAACGGCGTCACCATCGACGCCAACCACGAGCTTGCCGGCAAGACGCTCGTCTTCGAGATCGAGCTCGTCGAGGTCTCGGGCGGAAACCCGGGCATGGGCTCGGTCGTCCAGGCCTAGCCGCCGGGGCACGTTCCCGGAAGCCACGTTCCCCTTGGGGCGCCCCTCCTGGGGCACCATCCCACCGCCATCTGCTACCCTTTTCACAGGGAAGGACTCAAGCGAAAGGAAGAGCCATGACCGACGTCAAGTTCTATCGCCAGAAGACCACCGGTGCCATCTTCACCGTCGTCGCCGAGGGCCCCGAGGGCCACGAGGTCTGCGACAACTGGGAGGAGATCGTCGCCGGATCGGTCGACGCCGCCGCCGAGAAGCACGTCCCGGCCGTAACCGTCGAGGACGGCAAGGTCTGCGTGCGCGTGGGCGAGGTCGCCCATCCCATGCTCGACGCTCACTACATCGAGTGGATCGCGCTGGCCGACGGCGCCAAGCTCGCGTTCAAGTACCTCAAGCCCGGCGACGAGCCCGAGGCGTTCTTCGCCGGCGAGCACGGCACCATCTACGCCTACTGCAACCTGCACGGCCTCTGGAAGGCCGAGTTCTAGGGTCGCCACCCGGCCCCCGGCAGCCTCATGAGGATAGCCATCGCACAGATGAACAGCCGTCCGGGGGACTTCTCCCGGACGGCGTCTCGTATGGTCGAGCACGCGCGCGCGGCCGCCGCGCGCGGGGCCGAGCTCGTCGTGTTCCCGGTCCCCGTGCTCACCGGCCCCGACCCCTGGTCGCGTGGCGAGAACGAGGGCTACCTCGAGGACCTCTCCGCCTGCATGGGAAGGCTTGCCAGGGAGCTGGCGTGCCCGGCACTGGTCCCGCTGGTGCTGACGCCACCCGGGGGCCCGTTCTGCGAGGCGGTGCTCGTCGCCGACGGGCAGGCCACGCCGCTTCGGCTCTCGGCCCAACGGCAGGTGGGCGCCCGCCTGGAGCGGGCCGACGCGGGCGACCACGACTTCGTCCCCGTCGGCTTCACCCTGGGCGGCCTGCGCTTCGCGGTCG
>SUUD01000090.1 GCA_015062715.1 Olsenella sp.
CCACATGGAAACCCAGTCATCGTATCTCCCCTCGAGCCACTCGGGCCTCAACTCCTCGGTGACGCTCACCTCGAGCACCACGCCCTCCGCGTCCGACCCCGAGGCAAGCGCGAGCGCGGCTCCCGCGAGGGGCAGCGGGCGGGCGTGCCCGCGCACGGACACCGACACCCGCCCCGTGCCCAGGCCCTCGACCTCGACCTGCCACCCCTGCCGGCCGCCCACGTGGAACGGGGCGATCTCGGGCACCGCCGCCAGGCGCCTGAGCGCCATCTCCCGCACCGCGTCCTCGCCTTCGGAGGTGGTGAGGGCGGCGCGCGCCGCCAGGCATGCGGCGTGCTGCATGACGGTGCGCGTGTAGAAGAGGCAGGCCGGCTGGAGCAGCAGGGCCAGGACCACGCAGACCGTGGGCAGCAGCAACGCCGCCTCGACCGTCGACTGGCCCGACCGCTCCCGCAGCGCCTCAGAAGAGCAGGACGTCCTGCCAGGCGCCCAGGGGCGACTGGCCGCCGAGGGCATAGGCGCAGGCCCGCTCGACGATCCCCAGGAGCGCGCCCCCGCTCGCCGCGTGCCAGAGCGCCCCCAGCGCCACGACCATGGAGAGGCCGGCGGCAAGCACCACCGCATACTCGACCGTCGACTGCCCGGCCTGCTCGGCAAGCGCCACCCGCACATCACGAACCTCCCCGCACCACATATGTGCCTCCCTGGTCCTGCGCCGCGATCCTCACGGCGCGCACCTCGCTCCATGCGCCGCCGGCATCCCCGCTCACCAGGCACACCTCCGACCACGCGCCCGAGAACACCACGCATCCCCAGACGTTGCCCGAGAGGTCGAGCCAGCCCGACTCGACCAGCACGAGGCCCCGCTCCCGGTACGAGGCGAGCTCCTGGCGGGCCACCGAGACGACGTCCCCCGCGACCCGGCGCGTCTGGAGCGTCCCCGCGAGCCCGGTGTCCCCCGTGCGGAGCCGCTCGACGACGCCCGGGCAGCGTGGCCCTCCCGCCTTGTCCTGCTGGCCCTCCCACGCCCGCGCGTCGGCACCCGCCGACGGGCGCACGGCGCCCGCGGCAAGCAGCGACAGCAGCACGAGCGCCACGGGGAGCGCCGCGAGGCACGCCCACCAGCCCAGGCCGCCCCCTAGAGCGAGTTGATTCCGTCGGCGATGGCGTTCCACAGGTCCGCGACCTTGTCCCGGAACGCCGCGATGGCCACGATCGCGATGACCACCAGCACGCCCACGAGGATTGCGTACTCCGTCGTTCCCTGGCCCGACTCCTCGCCTGCCGCGCCACGGACCACGTGCCATTTCTCCATGCCTCTCTGCACCCATCCCATGTCGTCCTTCCCTTCTCCTCCGCGACGCGGACGCGTCGCCCTTCCTTGCGCAAGTGCCCCACCCGCCCCAGACCTCGCCCCTACCCAAAGCCCACCGCGGAGCTCAGCAGGGGCCCCAGGATCGCCAGCAGCATCGCCGGGACGATGAGCGTGCCCAGGGGGATGAGCATCTTGACCGGGGCCTTCTCGATCTGCTCCTCGACCATGCGCCGGTGCTCCTCCCTGAGCGCGGTCGCCTGGTGCGCGAGCACGCTCGCCAGGGGCGTGCCGAACGCGAGCGCCTCGCTCACGGCGTCGGCGAACCTCCCGATCGCGGGCGACCCGAGTCGCCGCGCCATGTCCGACAGCGCGCCGCGCCGGTCCTCGATGCCCGTCTGCCACAGGAGCATGGCCTGCGAGAACTCGCGGGCGAGGCAGTTGTCGAACCGCGTGCAGTAGAGCTCGAGGGCCGCATCGAACGAGAGCCCCGCCGAGAGTCCCAGCGTCACCACGTCGATGAGGGTGGGCATGAGCCTCGTGCACTCGGCCGCCAGCTCCCGACGGGCAGCGCGCCTGGTCCTGCACGGCACGGACCGGGCAGCCCGCCGAACGCCGGCGCTCCCTCCCCGACAGCCCGGCACCCGCGCGGTGAGCACGAGGGGCGGCAGCGCGCAGGCCACGGCTGCCAACGCCGCATACAGGCAGGCAATCATCCCAGCACCCCCCTCATGAGACGCCGCACGATGAGGACCGCGACGACGTCGAGCAGGGCCGCAACGCACACGCAGGCGGCGCCGGTCGTCCCCATGACCCCCGCGCGGAACTCGGGTGACATGAGCGAAAGCAGGACCACCATGGTCACCGGCATGAGGCACACGATCCGCACCGACAGCCTCACCTGCGCCGTCTTGGTGGACAGCAGCGCCTTGAGGGCGGCCTGGTCCTCCACGAGCGCAGCCGAGCGGGAGAAGAGCCCCCGCAGGGGGCTGCCCGTGCGCTGCGAGATGAGCAGGGCGCAGGTCATGAGCTCGACGCCCGGCACGTCGAGGCGCCGTTCGATGCCCTCGAGTGCGTCACGCACGGTCCCCCCGCAGCGAAGGCCCAGCGCGGCCCGCTCGAACTCGCGGGCAATGGCTCCCCGCTCGTGAGTCGCCACGTACTCGATCGCCTGCGGGAGCGTTCCCCCGGCGCCGAGCGCGGTCGCGAGCGAGCGGAGCACGTCGGGCATCTCGCCCACGAGGGCTGCCTCGCGGGCGCGCGCCAGGGCGGAGGCGCGGGCCGCGACCGCCAGGGGCATCGCGACAAGCCCCACCACGAGCCCCAGAAGGCTCGAGGAGAGCCACCACAGGCACGCCGCGCAGCACGCCCACGACAGCGCCAGGAGCCCCGAGGCGGCGTGACGCGGGTACGCGTCCCCCGTGGCGCGCAGCGCACGGTCGAGCTCCCCGGCCACGGAGCGCCAGGCGCCCCAGCGCTCGAGCGCACGCACGGGTGACGACGCGCCAATCGCCTCGAGCGCCCGTGGCATCGCCACGCGTGCCCGCCCCGGGCGTCGGGACCTTCTGCCCCGCGCGGGCGCCGTGAGGGCCATCACGCCCGCCCCGCAGGCGGCGCATCCCATCACGAGCAGCTCGAACGCCATGACGCCACCTCCTCCTCGGTCGCCAGGCCACGCTCGACCACCCGGGCCATGAAGCGCGGCTCGCGCACGAGCCGCCACGAGCGCTCGGACGCGTCGAATCCCACCAGCTCGACCAGCCCCACGCCACCGTCCTCGTCACGGGCGACCTCCGAGAGCGACGAGATGACCCGCGTCCCGTCGGGCATGCGCCGCGACATGACGATGAGGTCAAGCGCCGTCGCGACCTGCTCCTCGATGATGTCGGTGGGCAAGTCCATGCCAAAGCGCGCCATGAGGACGAGGCGCAGGATGGCCTCGCGCTCGGTGCCCGCATGCAACGTGGTCAGAGACCCGTCGTGGCCCGTGTTCATGGCCTGCAGCATGTCGATGGCCTCCTCGCCGCGCACCTCCCCCACCACGATCCGGTCGGGCCGCATGCGCAGCGCGTTCTTCACGAGGTCGCGGATGGTGACCTCTCCCGTCCCCTCGATCGAGGCGTCGCGCGACTCCAGGCGCACCACGTGGGGGTGCGACTCGAAGCGCAGCTCGGCCGAGTCCTCGATGGTGATCACGCGCTCGGCGTGCGGGATCTCGCACGAGAGGGCGTTGAGCAGCGTCGTCTTGCCCGAGCCCGTGCCGCCGGCCACGGCGATGTCCTGCCTGAGCACCACCGCCCACCGCAGAAGGCGCGCATACCACTCCGGGAGCGACCCCAGCCCCACGAGCCGTCCCAGCGTCATGGCGCTCGAGGCGAACTTGCGTATGGTGACGATCGGGCCGTCGGGGGCGACCGCCTGGATGACCGCGTTGACGCGATCGCCGTTCGCGAGGCGCGCGTTGACGATGGGGCTGCTCTCGTCGAGCCTGCGCCCCAGCGGCGCCAGGATCCTGTCGACGACCGTGAGGATCTGCTCCGGCGTCTCGAAGACGCGGTCGGCCTGGTGCATGACGCCACCGCGCTCGAAGAACAGCGACGAGCAGCCGTTGACCATGACCTCGGTGACCGTCTCGTCGTCGAGCAGCGGCTGCAGGGGTCCCAGCCCCAGGATCTCGTCCATCACCTCGCGGGTGAGGCGCTCGTGGTCCTCGGGCCCCACCTGCGGGTACTCCCTGGTGTTGAGGAGCGTCTGGCAGGCCACGGCCAGCTCGCCCTTGGCCCGCTCGACGTCACCCGCGGAGACCATCCCAGCCACGGCGGCAAGCCCCAGGTACTCGACGAGGTCGCGCTTCACCAGCGTGCGCGCCTGCGCCCTCGTGTCGGCGCGAGAGGCGGGCGCAGCGGTCGCCTCGTGCTGCCTCACCCGCTCCAGCACGCCCATCTATCCCGCCTCCCTCATGCGCGAGAAGAGTCCGCGCGGCCTGCGCATGACCTCGCGGTCGCGCGCCGCCCGCGCAGGGCCCGTGTCGGGAAGGCGGCCAAGCTCCTCGAGGAGCTTGGCGAGCATGGTCTCGACCGATGAGGCGAAGTCCCCGCCGCCCGCGGCCAGCTGCGCCACCTGCCCGGCAGAAAGGCACTCGGCCACCTCGTCGGTCCCCTCGAGGACCGGGAAGGCGCGGGCGGTCTCGAGCCCGACGTCGGCACGGAAGAGGAAGGGCTCCTCACGCTGGCGCGGGTCCTGGCGGTTGGTTGCCCGCGCGATGCGGGTGCGCGCCACGCCAAGGCGCACCGCGAGCGCGGCGACCCTGGTCATCGACGAGACCGAGCCTGCCCGCTCGTCTCCCACCAGCAGGAGCCGATCGCAGCCCTGGACGGCCTCGGCGACCGCGTCGGTCCAGGTGGTCGGCGTGTCGACGAGGACGACGTCCGACGCGTTCGCGGCGCAGGCGAGCAGGTCGCTCGCGTAGGGGGCGACGGCCTCGGCCATCTCGGGACGGCGACAGGGACCCCACAGCGTGACGCCCTCGCAGGCCGCAGCGCCGAGCGACAGCAGCCGCGCCTCGTCGACGTCGCCTCCCTGCTCGAGCGCGTCGAGCGTCGGGGCCTCGCCCAGGCCGAAGTATCCGTAGAGGTTGCCCGCGCACAGGTCGAGGTCGACCACGGCCACGCGCAGGCCCCACGATGCGGCCGCGCAGGCCATGGCGGCGACGATGGCCGACTTTCCCACGCCGCCCCTGCCCGAGGCGACCACGATGGCCGGGGCCGCGTCGGCACGGCGCGTGACCGCCTTGGGCACACGATCGCCGTGAAGGTGGCGCGGGATGGCGCATGCCTGCGGGGGCGACGAGACCCCGTCGAGGTCGGGCATGTCGAGCGGGCCGGCGTCATCGTCGAATGCGGGAGTCGCCGGCGCCTGCGCGGGGGTGGGGCAGGCAGGCTGCCCTGCCGCACCGGCTCCATCCCCTCGCGCAGGCGCCAGCCGCCGTACCTCGACACGGTCGAGCACGCGTGTCACGCCGGCGCGCGCCGCACGTGACCTGAGCGAGCCGGAGGCGGCGTCCACCACCAGCACGACCTCGCGGGCATGCCCGTCGCGCACGAGGGCAGCCGCCAGGTTGACGGGGTCGACGTCGCCCGTCGCGGGGCCCACCGCCGCACAGGCGCTGCCCGGCGCGCAGGCGAGCAGCCGCCTGCGCAGGCCCAGGGCCGTCGCCTCGCGCACCACGCGCGAGCCCGCACCCAATACCTGGGCCACGGTGCCAACCAGGCCCACAGAGTCGTCATCAGCATGCACGTACCACATCCCGGCCATCACGCGACCTCCCCTTCCTCGTTCCTCTGAACCGGCGCGCCCTCCGACCCCGCACCGTCCGCCTCCACGTCCGCAGGCTCGACGTCGGTGGAGCCTGGGGCGACCTCCCCGTCTCCCGCGCCGGCCTCCTCCACGGACTCGGGGCCCGTGTCGCCAAGGGACGGCATCCCCTGCGCGGGGAGCACCAGCCGCAGCGAGCCGCGGGCGCTGGCCAGGAGCACCGCCGTGACCTCCTCGGGCCGCACCGCGACCGAGAGGGCCGAGTCCCCGCGGGAGGTCCCCGACACCGAGAGGACGACGAGGTCGGCGGAGACGAGTCGCACGTCAACGTCGCCGACCGCGTACGCGGCCATGACCGACCCCGCACGCGCCTCGCGCGGGATGCCGGAGCGATCGCTCATGCCCAGCGAGACCGCCACCCGCCCCTCGGGCACCTCCATGCCCGGCGCGTCCTCGCGGAAGTTGAGCCCGCACAGGGGTGCGCCCTTGGCCACCGGCACGGTGACGATGCGCCCCACCACCTGGTCGAGCGTCGCCATGCCGTCCTCGGGCGCGAGGTCGACGAGCCAGTCGACCTGCGAGACGTCGGCCGTGCCCAGCTGCTCGCCCGCGGCCAGGTCGCGGTTGGCCACCACCAGCTGCACGACCTCGCCGCCATAGCGCTCGAGCGCCTCCTGGCGGACCTGGTCGGCCTCGGCACGGACCGTGGATCCGTATGACCAGAACGACACGAGCGCCAGCGCGGCGCAGGCGAGCGAGAGGACGATCCTGAACTTGAGTGACATGGGAGCCTCGCGAACCGATGGGCGGGCGCCGCCCCTCGGCGCCCCGTGCCCTGATTCTTCCGCTCGGCCGCAGGCCCGCACAGGGGGTCCGGGGACGACTTCTGCCACTCACCAACAGATCTGTGACAAGTTCCCAACAAAAGTGAAACGCGGCCCACGTCAAAGGTGGTGCCAAAAACGCTCCTTGGAGGGCCTCGAATTGGCGAGCTGCCTACCGTTCACCGAAAGCGCAGGTAAAAGGGGTCGTGAAAACTCCCGAAAACGGAAACGCGCGCCCCATATGGGACGCGCGTGACCCTTGGTGCGTCTATGTGTCGTACAAGCTGCGGTGGTGGTGCGTTCACCTGCGACGGGTTTGGAACCTGCCGCCTAGTGACCGGACCACATGGACCTCATGCACTCCCCGATGTAGGCCTGGCGCAGCCGGGCCGTCATCACGCAGGGAAGCACGCTGGCAAGGGAAAGGGCAACCCGCAGGAACGACCAGCGAAGGCTGCTAACGATCATCGACCGCATCCCTACCTCCCCTCACGGTTGGCGCCGTGATTTCGAACGGGAACGTGCCTGCGCGGTTGAACGCGCAGATGAACATGCGGATGGCATTGGAGGGAGTCGTGCCGATGAGCTCCGTGGCCTCGAAGAAGCGCTCCTTCTCGGCCGGGGAGATTTTGGCCACCACCGGTGTCATCTTCTCTGCCGCCATGTGTCCATGCTTCGTTTCTGGTACGACTTGGTATGATTTAGGCTACTTAGGTATTACGTTGGAATACATATTAATCCAGACAAAGGGCTTGTCAACAACAATTTGGGACGAGTTTTCGAACGGCGGGAGCAATCCGCGAACGGGATGCCTAGGCCCCCAGGTGGGCGCCACGGCGCTCGGGGCGACGTCCGGGCGCGGGGCGCGCCGCGAGGGCGAGCACTACGGCCAGCACCAGCAGCGCAGGTCCCGCGACCCAGTAGGCCACGACGAGCGGCGAGGTGGTGCCGTAGATCTCGAGCACGCCCTGGAAGGCCGAGCCCGCGGTGAGCGTGGCCACGCCCAGGGCCCAGGCCCTGCGCGCCGCGGGCGGGACGCGAGCCCCGAGCAGCCCGGCAAGCAGCGCGGGCATGGCCCCCAACACGAGCGGCCAGGCAAAGAGCCCCACCATGAACACCGAGTAGACCCCATGGCTGAAGTGCTCGTAGACCACGGCGAACGCGGCGCAGGCCAGCGAGGCGACGACATATCCCCTCAGCGGGCGCGCATGGGTGCCCCTCTTACGCGACGTAGACAATGTCGCTCACCTTCCTCTCCTTGACGCTGTTTCCGCTGGTGGTGGGGTTGTTGACAACCTCGCCCTCGTACCACAGGGTGGAGCTGCCGCCCCCGTCGAGGTTGTAGGCGCACGTGACCCCCAGCTCGTCGCGCATGAACTGGGCGAGCTGCGCGAGCGTGAGCCCCTCGGACTCGCTGGTGCGCCCGTCCGAGACGACCAGCACGTAGTGTCCCTCCCC
>SUUD01000091.1 GCA_015062715.1 Olsenella sp.
CGACCTGGTCGCCTGGGTCATGGCCGACCAGGGCACGGTAAACGTGGTCGTCGACGACGGCGCGGCGCTCGTGGCCGTGCAGTCGCAGGTCACCGGCATGGCGCTCTATGGCCCCTCGCCCGAGCTGCTCGACCTCGTTCGCGCACTTGCCGGCGCCTCTGGCCTGTTTGTTTGGGACGCAAGCACGGGCTCGTGAGTATAAGGGCACGAGATGGGTACCATTCGCTCTGTCTGCAAGCTCCATGAAAGGGGAGAGAGATGAACAAGATCGCAAAGACCCTCGTCGGCGCCGTGGCCGGCCTTGCCCTGGCTCTTGGCCTCGCTGCCTGCACCTCGTCGGAGTCGACGCTCGCGCTCGAGATCAACGACGAGACCGGCGCTCTCATGATCGCCGCCGACAACGCCGACGGCGAGGTCACCAGCGCTATCGAGCTCGGCGAGGGCGACATCCTGCAGCTGAGCCCGTTCTTTGACAAGGGCTCCGCAACGGTCAAGCTCAACGACGAGTCCGGCAACACCGTCTTCGAGGAGACGGTCGACGGCAAGGTCCTCTCGACCTATGAGGTCGAGCCCGGCACCTACGAGGTCGTCGTCACCGCCAACGACGGCACCACGGGCACCATGACCATCTATGCCGCCAGTGCCGACGAGCTGGCCGCGATGGACGCGTCGCTCGACGAGGCCGTGGCCGAGGCCGAGACCGACACCGCCGAATAGCCGAACCAGACATACGGCACGGCCGAGGCCCGTCCCCTTGGGGGCGGGCCTTCGCTTTCTTGTCTTCCTCCCTGATTTGCGTTATAACGCAAATCAGGGAGGAAGAATGGGCGCACGTAGGCTCGAGATCGTCGCGGTTGCCCTTGGCGATGGGCTCGAGATGCTTGTGCTCAAGGCGGCTGGAAGGCAGTCCTTTATCGAGGAGCTCGCCCGGTATGCGAGGGAGCTCATGGAAAAGGGTGTGGAAGGAGACGATGAGCTTGACGGGCACGAAGGGACATGACCTCAGGTGGCTCCTTGACCAGGAGCTCACGACAGAGGATTTGGAATGGGAGCATCGCCTCGACATCTCGGCCTCCGTATATCGGCGGATGGACGAGCTCGGCATAAACAAGACCGAGTTGGCCAGACGTCTTGGCGTGGCGAACAGTCAGGTCTCCCGGATTCTTTCCGGCGAGCGAAACATGACGCTTAGAACCATCGCAGCCCTTGAGATGGCCCTGGACTTCAGGCTTGACGGTGGCTTCAGGTATTACGAGCGCGGGCGGGCCTCGGCCTGCGTGGTCCTGGCGGAGTGCCACCAGGTTGGCGATGGGGACGGTGCGTCCCACGTGGAATGGACATGGGAGGTGCCGGGCAGGGAGACCATGCCTGGATACCTGACGGACGAAGACCTGGGCAGCGTTCCGGTTAGCCCCTCGTCCAATCTGGACGACTGTCTATTGGTGGGTGGTGTCGCATGAGCAAGGCGTTCTTCTCTCCCGTAAAGATGCATGCGGTCACGGTGCATGCCATTTCGCTCTCGGTCGAGAGGTGGCCCCCTGAGGGCTCTCCGTCGCTTTCCATCGAGGTGAACCACTCGGTCGAGGAACAGGCTCCCGCACTTGAGAGGGACTCATATGTGGCGACCGTGCGCCTGGAAGTCACCTTCTCGGTTGGCGACAGGGGAGTGGGCTCCAGAAGTGCGAATGGGTCCATTGTGCTGGGCGGAAACATCTCGGTGCCAAAGAGCCTGTCTGCTGACGAGGCTAGCCGGGCCATCGAACTCAACGGAGTGGCGTTGCTGTACTCATATGCCCGTGCCAAGATTGCGGACTTGTCTGCACTGTCGCCGATGGGCCGGTTCGACCTCCCCACCATCGATCCAAAGGAATACATACGGCAGGCTCATGCCGACGAACACGAATGAAGCCGAGGCTTTGGCCTCCTTGCGGCCCGCTCCGGCGACTCGGGGTGGGCCTTTTCTATGACGGAATCGATTCCCCTTGACATTTAACAGGTACCGTTAGAAAATGCTAACGGTACCTGTTAAAGTTTGTTGCGAGGAGAGGCATGAATCAGGTTTCCACAGACGCAAAGACCGATGTATTCGACAAGTTCGTGCACGTCATGCGCATGATGCGCTTCCTGCGCCACCATCCCAAGGGCGGGCGCGGCCCGGCCCTCGACCCCACGCGCGGGCAGGGGCGTGTGATCGCGCTGCTCAAGATCCACGACGGCCTGGCCACGCGCGACATCGCCAACGTGTGCGGCATCCGCGTCTCGTCGCTCAACGAGACGCTTGCCCGCATGGAGCGCGAGGGCTTGGTCGAGCGGCGTGCCTCGGAGGAGGACGGCCGCGTGATGCAGGTGTTCCTCACGCAGGCCGGTGCGGCGATGGAGCCCTCGGACGGCCGCATGCCCGGCCGCGTGTTCGCGGACTTCTCTGACGAGGAGCTCGGGCAGCTGGGCGGCTACCTTGACCGCATGGCGCAGGCCCTCGAGGCCGAGCTGGGCGAGGACGGCCGCCAGATGATGGAGGAGAGCCGTCGCAGGCGCCATGAGCTGGGCTTTGATGGTGCGCCCTTTGGTCCGGAGTATGCCGAGCGCCACGGCCGGGGGCCTGGCCACGGCTGCGGCCATGGCCCCGGGCATGGGTCGCATGGCCACTGCGGCCACAGGTCCCACGGTGATGGCGAGGATTGGTAGGTCCACATGCCCCATACCCCGGTTCAAAAACTCATACCTCGGGTCAAATCGCCGTTTTTGGCCATTCTTAGGTCAGGTGTGTGCTCGCCAGACGCGAACCGAGCACATACCTCGACCAAGAATGGCAAAAAAGGCACGTTTAGGAAGACCTGTGAACGACTGGTTCACTAAGAGCGGCAGGTTGTCTAGCGCCAAACGAAGGGGCCCCGACGCGGATGCGCCGGGGCCCCTGCGTACGCGCAAAAGCGACTGACTACATGCAGGTGTAGCCGCCGTCGACCGGCAGCTGGACGCCGGTGACGTAGCTGGAGGCGGGGGAGGCCAGGAAGATGGCGGCGGTGTCGAGCTCGCCCTCGTTGCCGTAGCGCTCCTCGGGGATCATGGTGCGGGCGTTGGCCTGGAAGAAGTCGGAGTCGAGGGTCTCCTTGGTGAGCGGGGTGTAGAAGTAGCCCGGGCAGATGGAGTTGACGGTGATGCCGTACTTGCCCCACTCGGCGGCCAGCGCGCGGGTCAGGTTGACGACGCCGCCCTTGGCCGCGTGGTAGGGCGCGGAGCCGGCGACCTTGTTGCCCACCAGGCCGTACATGGAGGCGATGTTGATGATGCGGCCGTACTTGGCGGGAATCATGGCCTGCTTGGCGACGGCGCGGGCGACCTTGAAGGTGCCGAACAGGTCGATCTGCATCTCGCCGTTGAACTGGTCGTCGGTGATGTCCTCGGCGGGGGCGACGGCGCCGGTGCCGGCGTTGTTGATCAGCACGTCGATGCGGCCGAAGCGGTCCATGACCTGGGCCACGGCGTTGTCGACGACCTCGGTGTCGGTGATGTCGCAGCGGACGGCCATGGTCTCGACGCCAAACTCCTCGGCGATCTGCGCGGCGACCTCGTCGATCTGCTGCTGGCGGCGGGCGAAGACGACGATGTTGCATCCCTGGCTGGCAAGCGCCTTGGCCATCTGCACGCCGAGGCCGCCCGAGGCTCCGGTGACGATGGCGACGCGTCCGGTGAGGTCGAAGTAGTTGCGGTCCATGCCTTGTGCTCCTAACGGTCGTTGTTTGTTCGGGTGAATAAATGCTTGGACAGATTGTATGGGCAGGTGGCGCGTGACGTGGGTATGGAAACATTTCCGGCGATGTTTTCGCCATTTGGCAACTGCGACGAAATAGTTTGCGCACAAGTTGACCACGAATTAGTAGTCAATTGAATAGGGAAGGGGCGAGACGGGTGTCGGTCGGGGCAAAGAAAGGGACCCCGGCGCGAGGCCGAGGTCCCTGGCAAGGCTCTGTGGCGGCTGCCTAGTTGGCGGCGGCGACCTTGGAGTCGATGTGCATGCCCATGCCGGCGGTGTGGGCCGAGACGTCGGAGGCCAGGTAGACCACGGCGTCCGCAACCTCCTCGGGCTTGGCGTAGCGCTTGTCCATGGCGTAGGCGCCGGCCAGGGTGGCCATGGCCTCCTCGTGCGACATCTCGGGGAAGAAGTCCTTCTCGATGCGCAGCATCATGGGCGTGTCAACGGGGCCCGGGCAGATGTAGTTGACGTGAACGCCCACGGGGCCAAGCTCCATGGCGACGCACTTGGTGAGGCCGGCCACGGCGTACTTGGAGCTCACGTAGGCGCTGTTGCCGGCGGTGGGCTCGTAGGCGGCGCCGGAGGCGATGACCACGATGGCGCCGGACTGCTTCTCGATGAGGGTGGGGGCGGCGTACTTCATGGTGAGCATGACGGCGAAGGTGTTGAGCATGTAGACCTTCTCGAAGAGCTCGAGCGTCATGTCCTGGACCGGGTGGGCCTGGCCCTCGTAGCCGGCGTTGGGGACGACGATGTCGAAGGAGCCAAAGTCGGTCTTGACGTCGGCGATGAACTTGGCGATGTCCTCTTCCTTGGTCATGTCGGCGACGTAGCCCTTGACCTGGCCCTCGGGGGCGCCGAGCTTGGCAATCAGGGCGTCGGCCTTCTCCCGGCTGGTCGAGGAGAACGCGACCTTGGCGCCCTCGCGCAGGAAGGCCTTGACGATGGCGGTGCCGATGCCGCCGGTGCCGCCGGTGACGATTGCGACCTTGTCAGTGAGATGCAGATCCATGCCTAGCTCCAATCCGTGTGGGTTACGGGGACAGGAAGATGGTAGCACCTGCGACAGAGGCGTATCTATGAGTAAAGTGAACCATATCCGCCGCGATGTTCTGTCACATTTGCCTGGCCGGCGCGGCCCGGGCTGTCTGAAGGCCCGCCAAACTGGGTATCTCGTGCATGACGCACGCACTCGAGAGGGGACCCTGATGAACGACGGAACCAGGCGGACGGTCCGCAATTCGCTGATCGCGCTCCTGACCACGGGCATAGCCGCGGGAATAGGCGCCTTTGCGCACCTGGTGCGCAGCGCCGACCCGCACGTGACGCGCAAGACCATGTTCGGGCCGGCCGTGGTGGCCACGCTCGAGGGCGAGTCGGGCGAACGCGTGCGTGTGCTCTTCGTGGGCCGCTCGATCCAGAGCGGGACCTACCTGGAGCCCGGGCGCCGCTTTGATCCGCCGTTCGAGTACTACCGCGCGTTCGACCGCATGTTCGAGGAGGGCGCGGTGCCGGGCGGCGTGAGCCGGGTGCTGGCGCTGGGCGGCGGCGGTTACGCGTGGCCCAAGCACGCCATCGCGCACCACCCCGAGGTCTCGGTCGACGTAGTCGAGGTCGACCCGGCCATCACGCGCATCGCGCGCGACCACTTCTTCCTGGACGAGCTGATCGAGAAGACGGGCTGCGTGAGAGACGGGCGCCTGGGCCTGATCTCTGCCGACGCCCGGGCATATCTGGGCGTGTGCGACAAGACCTACGACGTGGTGATAGGCGACTGCTTCCGCGCGGCCGACCCCTACGCGCCGCTGGCCACGGCCGATGGCGTGCGCGCGGTGCGCGGCGTGCTGCGCGAGGGCGGCCTGTACCTGGCCAACGTGGTGGTGGGCCGCGACCCGGTGCCGCTGCAGCAGCTCTGCGAGGTGCTGGCGACCGCGTTCAAGCGTGTCTGGGTGCTGCCCTGCACGGACGAGTCGTTCTCGACCGACGACAACTACCTGGTGCTGGCGACGGACGCCGACCACGTCTTCGAGGGCGCGATTCCGTACGAGGTGTCCCAATAGCCACCGGGGGGCATGCCACCATACGGCTAAGAGAGGGGCTCCCGACCGCATGGCCGGGAGCCCCGTTTTTGCCCCTGCGTTGGCGCCTTACGAGAAGTACTCCACGCCGCCCTCGAAGATGGGCTGGTAGGAGTTGCCGGGGACGTTCTTGTAGAGCCCGGCGCCGGAGCGCTCGCTGTGGCCCATCTTGCCCAGGACGCGGCCGTCGGGGCTGGTGATGCCCTCGATGTTGAAGACCGAGCCGTTGGGGTTGGTCGTGAGGTGCTCGAGCGCGCGGCCGCTCGGCGCCACGTACTGGGTGGCAACCTGGCCGTGGGTGCGCAGCTCCTGGAGCATCTCGTCGGAGCACACGAAGCGGCCCTCGCCATGGCTGATCGCCACGTTGTAGATCTCGTCCATGCTGCACTTGGACAGCCACGGCGACAGGTTGGAGGCCACGCTGGTGCGGGCGAGGCGGCTCTGGTGGCGGCCGATGCTGTTGAACGTGAGCGTGGGGCAGTCCTCGTCCATGTCGCGGATGTCGCCGAACGGCACCAGGCCCAGCTTGACCAGCGCCTGGAAGCCGTTGCAGATGCCCAGCATGAGGCCGTCGCGCTCGTTGAGCAGGCGTCGTACCGCCTCGGTCACGGCCGGCGCGCGGAAGAACGCGGTGATGAACTTGGCCGAACCGTCGGGTTCGTCGCCGCCCGAGAAGCCGCCGGGGATCATGATGATCTGGCTGTCGTCGATGGCGGCGACCAGGGCCTCGGCGCTCTGGGCGACGGCCTGCGGCGTGAGGTTGTTGATGACGAGGGTCTGCGCCACGGCGCCGGCGCGCTCGAAGGCGCGGGCGGTGTCGTACTCGCAGTTGGTGCCCGGGAACACGGGGATGATCACGCGCGGCTTGGCAAAGGCCGGGCCCGCGTAGACGTGGCGCTCGATGCCGCGCTCCTTGAGCTCGGTGGCGAAGCGGTCGAGGTCGAACTTGTCGACGTGGACCTCCTTGCCGCGGCTGCGGAACGGGAACACCGGCTCCATCTTGGCCTGCCAGGCCTCCTCGAGCTCGGGGAGGGCGACCTTCTCGCCGCAGGCCTCGATTGCGCGGTAGCCGATGACCTCGCCCAGGTCGGCCAGGGTGACGCCCTCGGGCGACTCGGGCAGGTCGATGTAGGACGAGACCTCGGCCACGAAGCTGCCGTACGCGGGCCAGAACAGCGACTCGAGCGTGTACTCGTCGCGCAGGCGCACACCCAGACGGTTGCCCACGCAGCCCTTGAAGAGCAGCTCGGCCAGGCTGCCGTAGCCCGGGGTCGAGATGGAGCGGATGCGGCCGCGGCCCAGGCGCTGCAGCTGCTCGACGTAGTCGAGGCAGGCGAGCAGCGACTGCGGCTCGGGGGTGATGCCGTCCTCGCCGTACTGCGGGACGACCACCACCAGGCGGCTGCCGGAGTGCTTGAACTCGGGGCTCTGGACCAGGTCGACCTTGCCCACCGCCGTGGCGAAGCTCACGAGCGTGGGCGGCACGTCGAGGTCCTCGAAGCTGCCCGACATGGAGTCCTTGCCGCCAATGGAGCCAATGCCCAGGTCGGCCTGGGCCATGAGGGCGCCGAGAAGGGCGGCCGTGGGCTTGCCCCAACGCTCGGGGACGTCGCGCAGGCGCTCGAAGTACTCCTGGAAGGTGAGGTAGGCGTCCTTGTGCGAGAAGCCCGCGGCCACCAGCTTGGCGACCGACTCCACCACCGAGAGGTACGCGCCGGTGTACTGGTTGGCCTCCATGAGGAACGGGTTGAAGCCCCAGGCCATGCCCGAGCACGTGGTGGTCTCGCCGTCGACGGGCAGCTTGGCCACCATGGCGCTGGCCGGGGTGAGCTGCGTGACGCCGCCGAACGGCATGAGCACGGTGCCTGCGCCGATGGTGGAGTCGAAGCGCTCGGAGAGGCCCTTGTTGCAGGCCACGTTGATGTCGGTCACGAGCGACAGGA
>SUUD01000001.1 GCA_015062715.1 Olsenella sp.
CGACATGAACGACCGCCAGCTCCGCAACGTCGTGGACGGCATGGGCGGCATCGCCGACGGCGTGCCTCGCCAGGACGGCTTCGACATCACCGTCGCCTCCGAGGTCATGGCCGTGTTCTGCCTGGCCACCGACCTCGAGGACCTCAAGGCGCGCCTGGGCCGCATGGTCATCGCCTACACCTATGACCGCGAGCCCGTCACCGTGAGCGACATCCACGCCGAGGGCGCCTGCACGGCCCTTCTCAAGGACGCCATCAAGCCCAACTTGGTCCAGACCCTCGAGAACAATCCCGCCTTCGTCCATGGCGGCCCGTTCGCCAACATCGCCCACGGCTGCAACTCCGTCCAGGCGACCATGACCGCCCTCAAGATGGCCGACTACGTGGTCACCGAGGCCGGCTTCGGCGCAGACCTCGGTGCCGAGAAGTTCCTCGACATCAAGTGCCGCGCCACGGGCCTCAAGCCCAGTTGCGTGGTCATCGTGGCCACCGTCCGCGCCCTCAAGTACAACGGCGGCGTGCCCAAGGCCGAGCTTGGCACCGAGAACCTCGAGGCGCTCGAGGCCGGCATGCCCAACCTGCTGCAGCACGTCTCCAACATCCAGGACGTCTATGGCCTGCCCGCGGTCGTCGCCATCAACGCCTTCCCCACGGACACCCCCGCCGAGCTCAAGCTCGTCCAGGACAAGTGCGCCGAGCTGGGCGTCAATGCCGTGCTCGCCGAGCACTGGGCGAAGGGCGGCGAGGGTGCCGTCGCCCTGGCCGAGGAGGTCGTGCGCCAGTGCGAGAAGCCCAACGACTTCCGCTTCTCCTACGACCTCGACCAGGACATCTACGGCAAGCTGCATGACATCGGCCACAAGATCTACCACGCCGAGCACGTCCTGCTCCTTCCCGCCGCCGCCAAGAAGGCCAAGGAGCTCGAGCGCCTCGGCTTTGGCAACCTGCCCATCTGCGTGGCCAAGACCCAGTACAGCTTCTCCGACGACCCCACGCTGCTGGGCGCCCCGAAGGGCTTCACACTCAACGTGCGCGACCTGCGCGTCTCTGCCGGCGCCGGCTTCATCGTCGCCTACACCGGCGACATCATGACCATGCCCGGCCTGCCCAAGGTCCCGGCGGCCGAGAAGATCGACGTCACCCCCGACGGCAAGATTGTGGGCCTGTTCTAGGAGCTGCTATCGAGGGGCCGAGCGTTTCCCCTCCGGACGTCCTCGCACAAGCCCAGTGCTGCGGGATGTCCGTCAGAGAAACGCTCGGCCCCGCATCTCCTGAACGAGTGCCTTTAGCTAGAAGGGCAAACAGCGGGCCAAGCTCATCGGCGAGCTTGGTCTGGCCGTAGGCTTGTCAAAGAACGTCTTCACAGGAGGAGTTACGCCATGGCAGAACCACTTACCAAGCTGAGCTGCGAGGACTTTGCCACCGTGCTTGCCGCCAAGGAGTCCGTGCCTGGCGGCGGCGGAGCGGCCGCGCTCGTGGGCGCCCTGGGCGTCGCCCTGGGGTCCATGGTGGGCAACTTCACCACCGGCAAGAAGCGCTATGCGGACGTCGAGGATGACATCCAGCGCATGCTGGCCGACGGCGAGGTCATCCGTGCCCGCCTCATCGAGCTCGTGGCCGAGGACGCCGAGGCGTTCTTCCCGCTCTCGCAGGCCTATGGCATCCCCAAGGAGGACCCCACGCGTGCCCAGGTGCTCGAGGAGGCCACCAAGAACGCCTGCGCCGGGCCCGTCGAGATGATGCGCCAGGTCTGCCGCGCGATCGAGCTGCTCGAGGAGATGGGCCAGAAGGGCTCCAAGATGCTCATCTCGGACGTGGGCTGCGGGGCGCTGCTGTGCCGCGCCGCGCTCGAGGCCGCGAGCCTCAACGTCTTCGTCAACACCAAGACGCTTGCCGACCGCGCCTTCGCCGAGGGCCTCGAGGCCGAGTGCGACGCCATGCTCGCCGAGTACGGCCCGCGCGCCGAGGCCTGCGCCCAGGCCGTCATGGACCACATCAGGAAGTAGCGCGATTGTGCCATTGGTGCCTGTCCCCAATGGCACCCAATGGCACAATCTGGATGAAAGGACTCACCATGGCAGAACTGCTCAAGGGCCTGCCCGTTGCCAATGCCATCACCGAGGAGCTCGTCGGCCGCGTGGCGGCCCTCGAGGAGCGGGGCGTCCACCCCACCCTTGCCATCGTGCGCGTGGGCGAGCGCGACGACGACCTCTCCTACGAGCGCGGCGCCCTCAAGCGCGCCGAGAAGGTGGGCCTGGGCGTGCGCCAGTTCGTCCTTCCTGCCGACTGCTCGCAGGACGACCTCATGGCCGTCATCGACGAGGTCAACGCCGACGACTCCATCCACGGCTGCCTGATGTTCCGCCCGCTGCCCAAGACCCTCGACGAGGCTGCCGCCTGCGCCGCGCTCGACCCCGCCAAGGACGTCGACTGCATCACCGAGGGCTCGCTCTTCGGCGTCTTCGCCAACCGTCCCACGGGATTTCCGCCCTGCACCGCCCAGGCGGTCATCGAGATCCTCGACCACTACGGCTACGAGCTCACCGGCGTCAACGTCACCGTCGTGGGCCGTTCGCTGGTCATCGGCAAGCCCGTCTCGATGATGCTCCAGGCGCGCAACGCCACCGTCACCATGTGCCACACCCGCACCCGCGACCTCGCCGCCGAGTGTGCCAAGGCCCAGATCCTGGTCGTCGCCGCCGGCCACATCGGAACCGCCGGGGCGGCGTCGGTCGCCCCCGGCCAGGTCGTCATCGACGTGGGCATCAACTGGGACGAGGCCGCCGGAAAGCTCTGCGGCGACGTCCTCTTCGACGAGGTCGAGCCCATCGTGGCCGCCATAACGCCGGTCCCGGGCGGCGTGGGCTCGGTCACCACGGCCGTCCTCGCCAAGCATGTCGTCACCGCTGCGGAGCGCACGCTCGCGTAGTAGGATTCGTGGTGCGCGGGATTGCCCGCGCACCTGCTGCACGGTGAGGGAGGAAGGACCACCATGAGCGAGAAGCTCACCTATCACGAGCTTGACAAGGCGCGCGTGGAGGCGGCCGTTCGCGAGCTGCTCCTCGCCATCGGCGAGGACCCCGACCGCGAGGGGCTGCAGGGCACGCCCGACCGCATCGCCCGTGCCTGCGAGGAGATCTTCGGCGGCATGCAGGAGGATCCGTCCCGCCACCTGCTCAAGCAGTTCGACGAGCCGGGCAACGAGGACATGGTCATCGTGAAGGACATCCCCTTCGCCTCGATGTGCGAGCATCACCTGCTGCCCTTCACCGGGCGCGCCCACGTGTGCTACCTGCCGCGCGACGGCAAGATCACGGGCCTCTCCAAGCTGGCCCGCTGCGTGAGCGGCTACGCGCGCCGCCCGCAGCTCCAGGAGCGCCTCACCCAGCAGATCGCCGACGCCATCGTCGACCGCCTCGACGCGCGCGGCGTGCTCGTGGTGCTGCAGGCCGAGCACTCCTGCATGAACATGCGCGGCATCCGTGCGGCGGGCTCGCTCACGGTGACCTCCGCCGTGCGCGGCTGGTTCAAGGACGACCTCAGGGCCCGCGAGGAGGCCCTGCGCCTCATCGGGCTGTAACGGTGAGGGGAGCCAAAGGGGACGTTTCCCTTTGGCTCCGAGCCAATAGGGACAGACGCTTATTCTGTTCCGGAAACGAGCCAAAGGGAAACGTCCCCTTTGGCCCCGCGAGAGGGGACGGCATGCCCACCAACGAGTATCCCACGGTCGACGCGCTCGCGCCGGCCGCCATAGAGGCCAAGGCGGAGGCCGTCGGTACCGGCAAGGCCACCATGCCGCCCGCGCGCTCCTTCGTGCTCGCCTGCCTGGCGGGCCTCTTCATTGGCATGGGCGGCATGTTCATGCTGCTCGTCAAGTCAGACTCCTCGCTCTCCTTCGCGGCGAGCTCGCTTCTGGGCGGCCTCTCGTTCAGCCTGGGCCTCTTTGCGGTGCTGGTTGCCGGGGCCGAGCTCTTCACCGGCAACAACCTCATGGTCCTGGGCTGCCTGGGCGGCAGGTACACGCCCGCCCAGCTCCTGCGCAGCTGGTGCGTGGTCTATGCGGGCAACCTCGTGGGCTCGCTCGTGCTGGTCGCCATCCTCGTCGGCGCGAACTTCGCCGGCATGGGAGGCGGCGCGGTGGGGGAGTGCGCGGTCGCGGTGGCGACCACCAAGTGCTCCCTGCCCTTCGCGACGGCCTTCTTCCGCGGGATCATGTGCAACGTCCTGGTGTGCCTCGCCGTGTGGCTGGGCTTTGCGGGCAAGACCGTGGTGGACAAGTTCCTGGCCGCCGCGGTTCCCGTGACGGCCTTCGTGGCCTGCGGCTTCGAGCACTGCGTGGCCAACATGTTCTTCCTGCCCTATGGCCTGGCGCTGTCGGGTGGCACCGAGGCCATCACCCTGGGCGCCATCGCGGGCAACATCATCGCCGCCACGTTGGGTAACATGGTGGGCGGGGCCGTGCTCTTCGCCGGCGCCTACTGGCTCGCCTTCGGAAGGAAGGATGCGTAATGCCCTACTCGGTGCCCTTCGACGTCCCCGAGCTCACCTACGAGGAGTCGCTGCACGTCCTGCATGAGGTCCTGCGGTTCGGCATCTGCCCCATGCTTGAGACGGTCGAGGACATGCTCGCCGAGCTGGGCGACCCCGACCTCGCCTTCGACTGCATCCAGGTTGCGGGCACCAACGGGAAGACCTCGACCACGCGCTTCTGCGCCGCGATCCTCATGGGGGAGGGGCTCAATGCCGCCCTCTACACCAGCCCCGAGCTGGTGAGCTACACCGAGCGCATGGAGGTGGGCGGCAGGCCCGTCTCCGAGGCACAGTTCGCCCACGGGCTCTCGGCCGCCGTCGAGAGCGGTCGTCGCGTCAACGAGCGCCGCGCGGCCGCGGGCGAGCGCCCCTACGACATCACCGAGTTCGACCTGCTCACCGTCGCCGCCATGGTGGTCTATGCCGAGGCGGGCGTCGACGTCGCCGTGCTCGAGTGCGGCATGGGCGGGCGCTGGGACGCCACGAGCGCGGCAAAGTCGATCCGCTCGGTCGCCGTTACGGGCGTCGGGCTCGACCACATGCACGTGCTGGGCGACACCGTCGAGGCGATTGCCGCCGAGAAGGCCGCCATCATCAAGCCCGGCCGCACCTGCGTGCTGGGCGTGGGCACCGCGGCGCCGGCATCGGTCGAGGACGTCTTCCTCGACCAGTGCGCCACGGCCGGCGTGACGCCCACCTTGCTCGTGCCCGAGCTGCTCGAGGACGCCGAGGGCGAGATGCTCTCCGACGAGGTCCGCCCGCACGAGGGGCTGCCCCACGCGTCGTTCCGCATCGCCCACAGGCCCTGCTCCCTGGGCGACGCCCTCGTCGTCGACGTCGTCACGCCCCGTGCCGCCTATGCGGGCGTCTCGGCGCCCAAGCCGCGCTACCAGGCTGCCAACATCGCCTGCGCCGTCGCGCTCGCCGAGGACTACCTGGGCCGGGCGCTCGACCCCGCCCTGCTCGCCGCGTCCGTCTCGACCTGCCCCACGCCGGGCCGCTTCGACGTCGTGCGGACCGAGCCCCTGGGCCTGATAGACGCCTGCCACAACCCCCAGAGCGTGGAGACCTTCCTCACGGCCGTACGCGCCATCGAGCCCGACCCTGCCGCTCGGCCGCTGCTTTTGTGCGCCGCCCTCGCCGACAAGGACTGCGCCGGCATGGTGGGGCTGCTCACGCCCGAGTTCCCCCGCGTGGTGGTGACGCAGACCTCAAGCCCGCGCGCCCTGGCCGCAGACGAGCTGGCCGGCCTCTTCCGCGAGGCTGGCGCGGACGTCGTGGCGACCCATCCCACGGTGGCCGAGGCCCTGGCGGCGCTGGCAGAGGTGCCCTTCGTGGCCTGCGGGTCCATCACCCTGGCGGGGGAGGTCGCGGGCATCCTGCGCGCCTAGGCGCCAATAACCGATGCCTTGGGGCAAAGGTGCGCCCCTTGCCGTTCGTGATTTCGGGCACAACCTCCCCGATGCCCTCGGGTGGCTCCCTGCCAACTGGGAAAACGCGGTGCGGTTGTGCCCGTTTCCATGGTTGTGTCCGAAAGGCCGGCCGGCAGGGGGAAGGGTTGTGACCGAAGGGCCTGGCGCCCGCGGGTCACGCCCCATTTGTGGTCATGTGCTGGCGTGTTGGCGGCCTTGCGTCCGCATGGGCACGGCCCTTCCGCCCTTTTGCTAAAATGAAACGCTGGATGCACCCGACACTAAGGAGACACCTCCCCATGTCTGACATGATCAACCAGTTCATCACCCCCGAAGTGCGCATGGTCCTCTACATGATGCTTGCGTGCATCGTCATGCTGTACGTCCTCTCGATCGTCTACGTCATTCGCGACGCCCAGCGCCGCGGCGCCGAGCCCTGGTGGCTCTGGGCCATCATCTCGGTCATCCCCGTGGTGGGCCTGCTCGCCTACGTCATCCTGCGTCCCAGCTCCTACCTCATCGACCGCGAGGAGCAGGACCTCGACATCGCCCTGCGCGAGCACCAGCTTTCGCACTATGGCATCTGCCCCAAGTGCGGCACCCCCATCGACCGCGACTTCATCGTCTGCCCCATGTGCAACACGCAGGTGCGCAACGTCTGCCCCACCTGCCACAGGCCCCTCAACGCCGACTGGAAGGTCTGCCCCTACTGCCGCACCCGCATCCAGTAGCCCAATCCCAAAAGCGCATGTACGAGGCCGTCCGCAAGGGCGGCCTCTTCCTTTCACGCCGCGACTGGCGATACAGGCGCGCCGAGGCGCCCGACGTGTGCGAGAATGGGGGCACGCGTTTGTGCCGCATGACGATGCGGCCAGGAAAGGAGCAAAGCATGTTCTGCAGCCACTGCGGTGCCGAGGTCATGGATGGCGCCGCCTTCTGCCCCAAGTGCGGGGCCGCTCTCTCTGCTTCGGCACCTGCCACGCCCGAGCCCGAGGTCGCGCCGGTCGTCGAGCCCGTCGTGGTCCCCGCGCCCGTCGCGACTCCGGAGCCGGTCCAGCCGGCCGAGAGCGTCACCCCGCTGATCCCGACCGATGCCGCGCCGGCGGTCGCGACCCCGGCACCCGTCCCGGAGCCCGTCCCCGCCTACGTCAGCACCCCGGCCCCGCAGCCCGCGCAGTACGTCCCGCAGCCCGTCTCGGACGTCCCGCCCACCAGCGGCGCCTCCAACCCCAGCCAGCCGGCCTACGTCCAGCAGCCCGCCCAGGGCTCCTACGGCTACCAGCCCGGCGCGCCGGTCGCGCCTGCCCCTGCCAAGAAGAAGCCGCCCGTGGTCGCCATCGTCATCGGGGCCATCGTCGCCCTCGCCGTCATCTTCGGCATCGGCGGGACCCTGTTTGGCGGGGATGACGACGACTACGAGCCGTCCGGCGCCTACACCCTCGACGGCCTCGACTACCAGGGCAACCCCACCTTCCAGGCGATGGCGGGCAGCGATGGCTCCAGCCTCGTGGACACGCTGGAGGGTATTGGCTGGGAGTGGAGCGAGGACAAGCTCTGGTTCACCTCGTCCGACGGCAACGACTGCTTCTACGTCTTCGGTCCCAACGACTACGAGTACACCTACGACGAGATCCGCGGCCTTGCCGCGGACGGTGCTGGTGAGCCCGTCGTCTACGTGCTGGCCCTCGACGACCGCGACTACTTCTCTGCCGAGGACGCCCTCGACAACATCACCGACTACGAGTACGACAAGGTCGAGTGGCTCAACGAGGACGAGAACACGGGCGTCGCCCTCATCACCAACGAGCAGGGCGAGACCCAGCTCATCCTCATAGACTACAAGGAAGACCCGGGCTTCTACGTCATCAACATCTTCAACAACGAGGCCGTCGAGCAGAACGTAGCCTCCGAATGGCTGGGCGATGACTACGGCCGCACCCCCGAGCAGATCTGGTCCTCCCTCTTCGACTAGCGTCAGACAGACAATCGCACAAGGGCACAGGGCGCCCGTCGGGGTCACCGGCGGGCGCCATCTTTTTGCCCGCACATGCCCGCTCGCATACCCGCTCATGCCAGAGGCCTATTTCGGGGCTGGTCTGAGGATGGCTTCCCTCGAGGTGTGAAAGAATCACGGTAGTCCGGTAAAGCGCGCCTGTCACGCCTGGCAGGCAAGGAGGGAGTGCTCATGTTTTGTACGAACTGCGGGGCCCAGATTGCGGACGGCTCCGTCTTCTGCCCCAAGTGCGGTGCCTCGCTGTCGGCGCCGACGGCCTCGACCGACCAGACGCAGGTTGTAGCCCCCGTGGAGCCCACGCAGGCCATCCCGGCAGCGGCGCGGACCCAGTACGTGCCGGCTGCCGTCCCCACGCCCGAGCCCGTTGCCCAGCCCACCTCGCAGCCCACCCAGGTGATGCCCCAGCCCGTCACGACCGCCCCGCCCACGAGCGGTGCGTCCCAGCCCTCCTACGCCTACCAGTCCCCGGCGCCCGCCCCCAAGAAGAAGTCGCCCCTGCCCGCGATCATCGGTGCTGTCGCCGCGCTCGCCGTGGTCGGCGCCGTAGGCATGCACTTCCTGGGCGGCGGCTCGGAGCCCGAGCCCGCCCCCAGCGTGCCCGAGGTGACCACGACCGACACCACCGAGACCGAGACGCCGGAGCCCGAGGCCACCGAACCGGAAGCCACGGAGCCTGAGGTCACCGCACCTGCCGCCAGCTTCCCCGACGAGTGCCTCGACGCTCTGGGCAACCCCACCTTCTACGCCATGTCGGAGCTCACCGGCTCCGACCTCGTCGCCGTCCTCGAGGGTGAGGGCTGGGGCTGGAACGAGGAGAAGCTCTGGTTTGCCTCGTCTGACCATAATGACCTGTTCTATGTCTCTGGTCCCAACGACTACGAGTACACCTACGACGAGATCGGCGGCCTTTCGCAGTATGGCGCCGGCGAGCCGGTGGTTTACATCACCGTCGTCGACGACCGCGACTACGCCTCTGCGTCAGATGTCATCGGCGCCCTCGCCGAGGGAAGCACCATCGACGCCATCGAGTGGCTCAATGACGAGCAGACCACCGGCGTGGTTGCCGTCTCCTGCCCCTCCACCGGCAGGTCCATCGCCCTCATCTCCTACGAGAGCAACACCGAGATGTACGTCGTCGACTTCTTCAACACCGAGGCCGTGGCCCAGGGCGTGGTTGACGAGTGGCTCGGCGACAACTACGGCACCTCCGTCGACGAAATCTGGGAAACCGTCTTCGGCTATACGCCTGGCGCATAGGGTATAGGAATACTGCTCGCGGCTCCCGCAGGCCTTGTGTCTGCGGGAGTTTTCATGTCATTGGGGACGGTTCCCGATGTCAGGTTCCGAGATGAATGATGTCATTGGGAACCGTCCCCAATGACAGGTCCCGGGTTGGGCGCCGTTCGCCGCATAGGTTGACGTGCGTGAGAGGCCGTCACCATTGTGGGGGATAATCTGGTCATGTTCCGTATCCGGGTAGCATGAGAGGTGACCGACATGACCAGCTCCGCCCGTATCCTGTCCGACGAACGAGGGAGGCAGGTCCTGCCCGTGGCGATTGCCGCCGCCCTCGCCCTTGGCCTGGCAATCTCCCTTGCAGGCTGCGGTGGCTCGGAGCCCGCGGCCGAGGAGCCGGAGGCCACGGAGGTGGCCGAGCCAGAGCAGCAGGAGGCCGTCGAGCCCGAGGCGGTCGAGGAAGAGGAGGCGGAGCCCGAGGCCTCCGCTCCCCAGGCAGAGGCCCCCGGCGCCGCATTCGACGCAAATGGCCTGCCCACCCTCTTTGCGGTGAGCGAGCTTTCGGGTGCCGACATCGTGGCCAATCTCGAGAGTTCGGGCTGGACCTGGGATGACGAGAGCCTCTGGTTTGCCTCCGACGACGCCGCCGGCATCTTCTACGTCTCGGGTCCCGAGGACTACGAGTACACCTACGACGAGACCGTGGCGCTTCCCGCGTTTGGCGCCGGCGATCCCGTCGTCCTCACCATCGCGGGCAGCGATGGGGCCTTCGCCTCTGCGTCGGAGTTCGTCGAGGACCTCTCCCAGGGCGTAACGGTCGAGGCCATCGAGTGGTTTGACGAGGAACAGGCAACCGGCATCGTCACGTTTTCCAACTCTGCGTCCGACCGCAGCGTGGCCCTCGTGAGCCATCCCGACAGGACCTCGTACTACATCGTCACCGCCTTCAGCACCACCGCGCTTGAGCAGAACATGGTCGCGGAATGGTTTGGCGAGGACGTCGGCACCAGCGTCGACGAGATCTGGAACAACCTCTTCGGCCACACGCCCGGCGCATAGCCCGACTTCCCCCGGCGTTCGCTGCATCTTTGGTATCAGTGACGAAAAGACGTATTAGAATGAGCCGTAACCTAAAGAACGATATCCATTGAAGGATGGGCGAGAGGAGAACCATGTATTGCTCTAAGTGCGGTGCGCAACTCCCGGACGGCTCCGCGTTCTGCCCCAAGTGCGGCGCGGCCCAGGCAGCTCCGGCCGCCCCGGTCGACGCGACGCAGCCCGCGACGCCCGTGGAGCCCGCCCAGGTAACCCCTGCCGCGGCACAGGCCCAGTACGTGCCCGCGCCCGAGCCCGTGGCCCAGCCCGCGCAGGCCACGCCCCAGCCCGTCTCGGCTACCCCGCCCACGAGCGGTGCCTCGCAGCAGACCTACCAGCAGCCCTCCCAGCCCTCCTACGCCTACCAGGCGGTGCCGGCCGCGGCTCCCAAGAAGAAGTCGCCGCTCCCCGCGATCATAGGGGCCGTCGCTGCCATCGCCGTGGTCGGCGCCGTAGGCATGCACTTCCTGGGCGGCGGGTCCGACCCCGAGCCGGCACCCAGCGCCCCCGAGGCGGCCACCACCGAGCCGGAGGCGACCGAGCCCGAGGCCACCGCGCCCGAGGCGATTTCCTCCGCCGACTACCTCGACTCCCATGGCAACCCCACCACCCGCGCCGTCTCCGACCTCAGCGGCGCCGACCTCGTGGCCCTGGTCGAGGGCGAGGGCTGGGAGTGGAGCGAGGACAAGCTCTGGTTCGTCTCGTCGACCCACGACTACCTCTACGTCTTTGGTCCCGAAAACTACGAGTACACCTATGACGACACGGTCGGCCTGGGGCAGTTTGGCGGCAGCGAGCCCGTCACGTACCTGGTCGAGCTCGATGACGAGCACTATTCGTCGCTCGAGGACGCGATCGACTCGCTCATAACCCACGAGATCACGGACATCAGGTGGAACGATGACATGACCACGGCGCTGGTGTCCGTGAAGGGCTCGTCGACGGGGGACTTCATCGTCTTTGCGTATGTCAAGGAAGACTATGGTCTCTACAGCCTGAGGATCTTCAGCCCCGCGGCTATCGAGCAGGGCGAGTTCAACGCGTGGGTTGGCGAGGAGTCCGGCACGTCCGTTGACGAGATCTGGAGCAACCTCTTCGGATAATGCGTCCGCTGCACAACCTGGCGAGTTAGAAGGTCGCCCCGGGGGTTTCGTCTCCCGGGGCGACTCATGAGCACGGTGAGGCAGCCGGCCCGGAGGATTTGTCCCAGTTCGGGCGACTCATGGGCGCAGCCCATGAGCGAGCGAAGCGAGCGCGGAGCCTAGAACGGGACAAATCCTCCGGGCCGGCTGTCCCGGTCTGGACGAATCCTCCGGGCTGGCTGTCCCGGTCTGGGACGAATCCTCCGGGCTGGGTGTCCCACGGGTGAGTCTGTCGGTTTGGCAGAACCCGTCATGAGCGCTGCGCCAAGGGGTTCCCTGTGGTACAACAGGTGGGTGCAAAACAAAGGGGAGGAACGGAGTTCATGCTCAACCAGCGAACTCAGACTCTATAGGCGCTTGTCCTTTCGCCGTGGCCACGGGCCATGCGACAAGCGCCACATGCCGCTCGGGGCCACCAGGCCCGGAGCTTTATTTTTGCCCACCCCACCTCACGTCTAGAAGGCAAGGAGTCATCATGAAGATCCTGTACAGCGACGGTCGCGTCGACGAGTGCCCCGAGGACATCCTGGTCGATACCATCCGCCACAGCGCCTCACACATCATGGCGCAGGCCATCAAGCGCCTCTATCCCGAGGCCCACTTTGGCTTTGGCCCCTCCACCGAGAACGGCTTCTACTACGACATCGACCTGGGCGACGCCCACATCAGCGAGGACGACTTCCCCGCGATCGAGGCCGAGATGCGCAAGATCTGCAAGGAGAACCTCAAGTTCGAGACCTACGCCCTCTCGCACGAGGAGGCCAAGGAGCTCCTGCTGGGCCGCGGCGAGCACTATAAGGCCGAGCACGTCGACGACCTCGACCCCGAGGCGCCCATCACCTTCTTCCAGCAGGGCGAGTACATCGACATGTGCACCGGCCCCCACATCACCTACACCAAGGCCCTCAAGGCCTTCAAGCTCACGGCCGTCTCGGGCGCCTACTGGAAGAACGACGCCAACAACAAGATGCTCACCCGCATCAACGGCATCGCCTTCCCCACCAAGGAGGAGCTCGACGAGTACGAGCGCATGATCGAGGAGGCCAAGAAGCGCGACCACCGCAGGATCGGCCAGGAGATGGAGCTGTTCATGTTCGCCGACGAGGGCCCGGGCTTCCCGTTCTGGCTCCCCAACGGCACCAAGCTCAAGAACGCCCTCATCGACTACTGGCACGAGATGATGGCCAAGTACAACTACGACGAGGTCGAGACCCCGCAGATCCTGTCGCGCAAGCTCTGGGAGACCAGCGGCCACTGGGACCACTACAAGGAGAACATGTACACGACGGTGATCGACGAGGAGGACTACGCCGTCAAGCCCATGAACTGCCCGGGCGCCTGCCTCATCTACAAGAGCCGCCCGCGCTCCTACCGTGACCTGCCGCTCAAGCTCGCCGAGGCCGGCCTCGACCACCGCCACGAGCTCCGCGGCGCCCTGCACGGCCTCTTCCGCGTGCGCGCCTTCACTCAGGACGACGGCCACATCTACGTGCGTCCCGACCAGATCTCGGACATCGTCCTCGAGACCGCCCGCCTGTTCGACGAGTACTACCACCAGTTCGGCTTCGAGTACAAGGTCGAGCTCTCGACCCGTCCCGACGACTCCATGGGCTCCGACGAGGACTGGGAGCGTGCCGAGAACGGCCTGCGCGAGGCGCTCGAGAAGATGGGCAAGGACTACATCCTCAACGAGGGCGACGGCGCCTTCTACGGCCCCAAGATCGACTTCCACCTCAAGGACTGCCTGGGTCGCACCTGGCAGTGCGGCACCATCCAGCTCGACTTCCAGCTCCCGCAGAACTTCGAGCTCGAGTACACGGGTGCCGACGGCGAGAAGCACCGCCCCATCATGATCCATCGCGCCGGCTTCGGCAGCTTCGAGCGCTTCATCGGCATGCTCACCGAGAACTACGCGGGCAAGTTCCCCACGTGGCTCGCGCCCTGCCAGGTCAAGGTCCTGCCCGTCTCCGAGAAGACCCGCGACTACGCCCTCGAGGTCGGCGCCGCCCTGCGCGCCGCCGGCGTGCGCGTCAAGGTCGACGAGCGCGACGAGAAGATCGGCTACAAGATCCGCGAGGCCCGTGGCATCGACCGCGTGCCCTACATGCTCATCCTGGGCGAGAAGGAGGCCGAGGGCGGCTATATCTCCGTCCGCGACCGCACCAACGAGACCCACGAGGCCCAGCTCGACGAGTTCATCGCCCAGATCACCAAGGAGATCTGCGAGCGCCTGGGCTAGCCCGACACGTCAGATGGCATCCGTGCGGCGGGGTGGGGAGGCGTTCCCCGTCCCGCCGCACCCATAGGGGAGGTGCAAGTGATGGAGGGCATGACCTGCAGCATGTCGGCACAGGCAGACGAGCTGCTCGCGGCGTTCGCCCGGCGCATGGGCGCCTGGCGCGTGTGGCTGCTGCGCATGGACGCGGGGGACCTGCTCCGCGTGATGGGCGGGGCGGCAGGCGTCCCCGTCGAGGTCGGCCACGCCCTTGGCGGCACGCCGCTGTGCGTGCCCGACCTGCGCCTGCGCTCGCGCGAGACCTGGGGCGGCGCGCTCTTCGTCGTGGACACCTCGCTTGCCACCTCCGCCCTGTGCGCCCCCATCAAGCTTGGGGCTCCCGCCTGCGTCGAGTCGCTCGACACCATGCTGGGGCAGGAGGGCTCGGGCCTTGTCGTGGCGGGCGTTGGCCGCAAGTGCCGCTGGCGCGAGGCCCTGGCGTCCGCGCTCGACGGGCTTGCCGCCAGCCCCGGGCACGCCCCGCGCCTGTGGGATCCGGCGCTCGTGTCGGCCAGGCTCGAGGGGCTCGACGAGCGCATGCGCGCCGCGAGCGACGTCGCCCAGGAGGTCGCGACCTACCTCTCCTGCCACCCGCGCGTCTCGATGGTGCGCTACCCGGGGCTTCGCGAGGACCCTTCCTACGAGAACGCGGCCTCCGACCTGCACCACGGCTTTGGCCCATTCGTCGACTACCTGGTCAAGGGCGAGCACGAATGGCGGCGCCTGAGCTGCCTGGGAGCCGACGGCGCCCGCGACGTGGCCGAGATGGTCGGGCAGCTCGAGAAGGAGATGTCCTAGCTGGTTTGCCGTCGTGCGGGCGTTGGGCGATACTAGGGCACGTGGTCCCGCACCAGCCATGGGAGAAAGCCGCCGTCATGAAGAAGCATCTCGTCCTGCTTGCCAGCGTGTTCGTCGCCCTGGGGGTCACCCTTGGCCTTGCCGCCTGTGGGCCAAACGAGGAGGAGCTCATCAGGGAGCAGGTCGCGGCCGAGTTCGACCGCGTGAGCGACGCGAGCGAGGAGAACGTGCGGGGGCTGCTGGGTGACGAGACGTTCACGTCGCTTCAGGACCAGGGGCTCGACCCCGTCGCCATCTACTCCGCGCTCTTTGGGAAGTTCACCTACGAGATCACGGACGTGTCGATCGAGGACGACGTCGCGCAGGTGAGCCTGACGGTCACCAACGTGGACATAGCCTCCGCCGTCGCGGGATACGAGGCCTCGGTGACGGAGTGGGCCGGGTCGGACGACGCGGTCTACACCTTTGACCAGGAGGGCCAGGAGGGCATCGAGCGCGAGGTCACGCGCATGCTCTACGAGACGCTCACCAACCCCGACCTTGCCACCAAGACGGGCGACGTGACCATCGAGCTGCGGCGCGGCGAGGACGGCGTGTGGGTCCCGGCAAACGAGGCGCAGGTCACCTTGGCGCTCTTTGCCGGCGCCGACGTGAGCGGCCTGCTGTAGCGACCAACCCCGAACCGGGGAGCCAAGGGAAACGTCCCCTTTGGCTCGTCCCAGGGGAGACGCCTCCCGTGGCCCGGTTTGTCGGGCTCGCTACTTGCGGCGGTAGGTGACGAAGATGAAGGGCACGCCCTCGTCGGTCTCGCCCTCGTCGGAGAGGTCCTCGATGACCCAGGCGGGGTCCTCGTCGAGGTTGGGGAAGAAGACGTCCGCCGGACGCTGGCAGCCGTTCTTGGTCACGAACACGCGGTCGCAGTGGGGGAGCAGCTGCCGGTAGACGCTCGCCCCGCCAATGACCCAGACCTTGTCGGGGTCGTCGCCCTCGACCGCGGCCAGCGCCTCCGCCACGCTGTGCACGGGCTCCACGCCCTCCTGGGCGTAGCTGGGGTTGCGCGTGAGCACGATGTTGCGGCGGTTCTTGAGGGGACGGCCGCCGGGGAAGCTCTCGAGCGTGGTCCGGCCCATGATGACCGTGCCGCCCGTGGTGTGCTCCACGAAGAAGCGCATGTCATCGCGGTTGCGCACCAGCAGGCCGCCCTCGTGGCCAATGCCCCAGTCCTGGCAGACGGCGACTATTGCGTTCATGGCGGTCACTCCTTACGTGTCGGGCCCGCCTATATGGCGATGGGGATGTCCCTGATCTGCTCGCCCGTCTGGTAGTCCTCGACGATGAGGTCGTCGGTGGTGAAGGCGTAGAAGTCGGTGACGTCGGGGTTGAGGCTCACCTTGGGCGCGGGATGGGGCGTGCGGGAGATGAGCTCCTCCACGATGGGCACGTGGCGGTCGTAGATGTGGGCGTCGACGATCATGTGGACGAGTTCGCCGGCGACCATGCCGCTTGCCTGCGCGACCATCATGAGCAGGATCGCGTACTGGCAGACGTTCCAGTTGTTGGCGGCGAGCACGTCCTGGCTGCGCTGGTTGAGCACCATGTTGAGCGTGAGCCTTCCGTCCTCGCGACGGTCGTCGGTCACGTTGTAGGTGACGGAGTAGGCGCAGGGGTACAGGTGCATCTCGGACAGGTCGGCGAAGGTGTACATGTTGGTGATGATGCGGCGGCTGAAGGGCGTCTCGCGCAGGTCCTTGAGGACGCGGTCCATCTGGTCGTAGTCGCCGTCCGCGTAGTGCGACACCTGGCCGATCTGGTAGCCGTAGGCCTTGCCGATGGAGCCGGTCTCGTCGGCCCACTCGTCCCAGATGTGGGGCTTGAGGTCGTGGATGTTGTTGGACTTTCGCTGGTAGATCCAGAGGATCTCGTCCATGCAGCTCTTGAGGCCGGTGCGGCGCAGCGTGAGCGCGGGGAACTCCTCGCGCAGGTCGTAGCGGTTGCACACGCCAAACTTCTTGACGGTGTAGGCGGGCGTGCCGTCGGGCCAGACGGGGCGCACCTTCTGGCCCTCGGTGGTGGTGCCGTTGTCGATGATGTCTCGGCACATGCCGATGAAGAGGTCGTCTGCCCTGCTCATGGATGCCTCCCTCGATGGTTGGTCGGTGCGTGCGGCACGGAACTAGGCGTTGCCGTCCTCGCCGTCGAGCAGGTCCGAGAAGTCCGGCGAGACGGGGTCGTCGCCGACCTGCCCCTGGAACTCCTGGAACTCCTCGAGGTCGAGCTCGTCGCCGTACTCGACGTAGAGCTCGCTCAGGACCTCGCCAAAGATCGGACCCACGCGGCTGCCCACCTGCGAGAGCAGCAGGCAGAGCGCGACCGTGGCCACGGCGAAGATGACGTAGATGGCATTGCCCGACGTGTTCGTCGCGGCGTTCGTGGTGGCGCTTGCGCTCTCGACGGCCTTTGGCTGAATCTGTTCGCTCATGGCGTGCCTCCTCGGGGTCACCCCCATGATACGACAACGCGACGACGTCAGAAGAACTCGTCCCAGTCGTGGGCCAGTCGGCGGAGCGGCACGTCGTCTGCCGGAAGCCAGTCGACGTCGCGCAGCTCGTCGCGGCCGAGCCAGCGCAGCTGCTTGTGCTCGGTCGGCCGGAGCGCGGACTCGTCATCCAGGTGGCAGAGGAACAGGTCCATCGTGAGGTGGAACTCGGGGTAGTCATGCTCGACCGTCCCGAAGGGGAGCATGGCGCCCAGCTCGACGCCGAGCTCCTCCATGAGCTCGCGCCGGCAGGCCTGCTCGGGGGTCTCTCCCGGCTCGACCTTGCCGCCGGGGAACTCCCATCCCACCATGCCATACCCGCGCTGGCAGGACAGGATCCTGCCCCCGTGCTCGATGATCGCCGCCGCAACGTGCTTGCTGTCCATGAAGCCCCCTAACGAGTCGCCCGGATCATTCTAGTCCGTCGTCGCCCCGGACGCGTCGGCGGGCTGCTCGTAGGCCGCCTGGGCGTCCGCGACCATCTCGGCGTTGCGCTCGCGCCCGGCCGCGTTGACGGCGGCCACGTCGTCGGGGTCGCCAAAGACGTGCCGGTAGTAGTCGGTGGTGAGCACGCCGTTGCAGTAGCTGATGCGGTTCGCCACCGTGGCGCTGGTGGCCTCGACGTAGCCCTCGGGCACCTCGGCGCCGTCGTTGGCCACGAACTGCCCCGAGCCCGCGTAGTAGGTGCCCAGGTCGCTTCGCCAGTCGTACGAGAGGTCATAGACCAGCGGCGCGGCGTCGCTGAAGACGTCGCGGCCGGGCAGGAGGCGCGAGTCCCACGCGCAGCCGAAGAGGTTGGCCAGGGTGGGCAGGACGTCGAGCGAGAACGTGGGCGTGTCGACGACGATGGGGTCCTCGTCCTCGAGCGACCCGCTCCAGACGATCAGGCGGTTGTGGTCGCGCTCGAAGTAGGTGGTGACGTCGTAGCCGTAGAGCTCGGAGAGGTAGGGGAGGCTGCCCAGGGGGCCGTCGTTGTCGAGGCCGTAGGGGAAGTGGTCGGCGCTGATGACGATGACCGTGCGGTCGGCGATCCCCAGCTCCTCGAGCCGTCCCACGAGCCACTCCATGGCGCGGTCGAGCTCGACGTTGGCCGCGAGGTATCCCTTGACGCGGTCGGAGAAGGGCAGCCCCTCCACGGCCTCCCAGTTCTTCTGGGACATCATGTTGTCCCAGGGGTCGTAGTTTGAGTGCCCCGAGACGCTCATGTAGTAGACGTTGAACGGGGCCTCGGTGCCATAGAGGTTGTCGAAGGTCCCCTGGACCATCTCGAGGTCGGACTGGGGCCACTGCCAGGCGACCCACTGCTCCATGCCGTTGCCATAGCCCATGTAGCCGTTGCTGTAGCCCAGGTTGACGTGCGTCTTGTCGCGCCCGTAGTAGGTGTAGGTGTTGTTGTGGAAGGCCCAGCCGGCATAGCCCTCGCGGTTGAGCAGGTTGCCCATGGTGAGCCACATGTTGTGGTCGGCGCACATCTTGACCGAGCTGCCGCCCTGGGTGGCGAGCAGCCCGAAGAGGTTGGCGCACTCTCCGCCGGTGGTGCCGGCCGTGTCGAACTGGTAGTAGTCGGTGAACTGGATGCCCCTGTTGGCCAGCCGCCACAGGGTGGGCGTGGTGTCCTGGCGGATGGCCTCGGCGCTGAAGGCCTCGGCCGAGATGAAGACGAGGTTGTAGCCCCTGAAGCGGCCGGTCATCTCGTTCTGGGCGCTCGGCTCGAGCGACGCCACGTAGTGGTCGAGGTCGGCCCAGGTCCCGTCCGCCGACTCCGCGAGCGCCTCGAAGTCGATGTCCAGGGCGCTGGGGGCATAGGTGACCTCCGCGGGCTCCTCCTCGACCTCGAGGACGTCTCCCTTGATGAGCGTCAGGACCGCCTCGTCCCGCTCGAAGGAGGTGTCCGCGGGGGAGAGGAGGCGTGAGGCGTCCTTTGCCATGGAGGTGGCCAGCCCAAAGTTGGGCACGGCCGTCTGGAAGCTGTACTGGTCGGTGTAGGCGTGCCAGATGCCCGCGAAGGGGAGGACGAGGCAGAGGGCGACGAGGTGGGCCACGACGGCCCCGCAGGCGAGGCGCGTGCGGTTGGGGACCTCCGGCTCGCTCGGATGCGACGCCACGAGCCAGAGGGCGACCGGCATCAGGAAGAGGGCGACGTGCACGAGCCCCGAGGGATTGATGACGAGGTCGGCGATTTGTCCCATGAAGCTGCCGGCGGCGTCGCGGGCGCCAGACAGGACCGTCTTGGTGTCGTAGAAGACCTTGAACGCCCGCCACACGAAGTACTCGACCCCAAAGCCTACGCCAAGCAGGGCGAGCACGCAGGCCGTGGCCGCATGACGGGCCCTCGGGGGGACAAGGCAGGCAGCGAGCTCAAGCAAGAAGCCGGCAGAGGCGGCGAAGGCGAGGATGATGGGCAGCTGGGGGAGGAAGCCCAAGGAGGTCGAGACCTTGAAGACGAGCTCGAGGAACACGAGCCCGACTAGCAGCGCGTGGCGGGACACGAGGTCGGCAAGAGACTCCCAGGGGTCACGCGGCATCCCCGCAGGGACGTCCTCGTCGAGAGGGGCGTCCTCCTTTGCGCTGGTCTCCTCGTCCATTCTCACCTCCCGCCTCTGAGCCACAAGCGTCAAGGATAGCGCCGTCTGACCGATTGGTGCGGTTAAATCCCCGGGGGACGGCGACAATACAGAAGTCTGAGTCGTGTAGGTGGCAGGAGGTGCGCAGCTGGCCGCGACGCTCGACATAGAGCAGGTGTTCAGGAGGAACGCGCAGGCGGTGTATCGCGTGTGCTACTCGTTCCTGGGCTCCGCCGCCGACGCCGAGGACGCCACGCAGGCCACCTTCATGCGCCTGATCGACCACCCGCGCACCTTCGAGGATGACGGGCACGAGCGCGCCTGGCTCATCACCGTGGCCTCCAACCTGTGCCGCGACATCCTCAAGAGCGCGGCGCGCACCCGGACGGTCGCCATGCCCGAGGGTGTCGAGTACGTGGACGAGCGGGCCTCGGCCGACCAGGTCGACGAGACGGTCGAGGCGGTCATGCGGCTGCCCGAGAAGTACAAGGACGTGGTCTACCTGCACTACTACGAGGGCATGCCCACGGACGAGATCGCGCGGGTGGTGGGCTCGCCGCCCTCCACCGTGCGCAACCGATTGCGCGACGCACGCGCCTTGCTCAGGAAGATGTTGGAGGACGACGGGTGACGAGAGGGGGAGAGACCATGCAAGACAAGATGAGCGACCTGCCTGACGAGGCGTTTGACGGGCGCATCCACGACGCATACGAGTCCGTCTCCCTCTCTCCCGAGGCAGAGGGGCGCATCCTGGCCGCCCTGCTCGAGGCCCAGGCGTCTCGTGAGCAGGAGGCTCCCAGGCTCGCCGAGGTTCTGCCGGGGCCGGCAAGCCGCCGTCGCCCCCGCCTGGCCATCGCGCTTTCGGCCGCGGCCTGCCTGGCCCTCGCCTTTGTCGCGGGCCGCGCGGCCCTTGTTGGCGGCGCCAGGGACAGCGCCCTCTCGGCGACGCTGGCGACCGAGGAGGCTGCCGTGGCGGAGGACTACGACGAGAGCGCGGTTCCCGATCAGGCCGCCGAGACCACGGGAGAGGCCTTTGCTGCCGCCGAGGCCCTGGACAGCACCGAGGAATCGCTCGACTCCTCGGCGGTCGTCACGGGGGCGTATGTCGCCCTCGAGGATGGCACGACCTACGCCCTCGCAACCGAGGGTGGGGCCCTTGTCGAGGCCGGGCCCGAGGTCGTGGGCGAGCCCGTGGGGTCGGGCGAGGCCTTCTCGGCCGATGGGACCTTCCTGTGGGGCTGCGAGCTCTTTGCCCCTGCGGATGGGTCTGGCCTGGCGGGCTATCTGGTGGCCTGTCCGGACGGGACGAACCTCTGCTACCTGGTGGACCTCGCCAGCTGACCCACGGGGCCTCCCGCCTACGGGCCGCCATCGTCTTTTCTTGCGTCCCCGACATTTCCGCGGGCTGGGTCGTTTCCCTTGTGACGGCACGAGGGAAGGAGACCCATGAACGCGACAGACATCGTTCGCCCGGCAAGCGTTGCGCTGCTCTCGCTGGCGCTCGTTGCGTGCGGCACGCCGCTTGTCCCGCAAAGCGAAGCGCCCACGGAGGAGGTGGTCTACGTCACCGAGCCTGGTGAGGCGGATGCCCTGTACGCCGCAGAGGCTAGGGATGCCTACGTGGAAGACCCATGGGCCGAGGTCGAGCCCTTCAACACCGAGGAGTACGCGCACGTGGACGAGCGCGGCTTCGTGGTGGTGAGGGCCAACCCGCTCTCGACGGTCTCTGCCGACGTCGACACCGCATCCTTTGCCAACCTGCGCCGCATGCTGCGCGACGGGTGGGTCCTCGACGAGGTGCCGGCGGGCGCGGTCCGCATCGAGGAGCTGGTCAACTACCTCGACTACGACTATCCCGAGCCCGCGGCGGGCGAGCGCTTCTCGATGACGGCGGCCATGGGGGAGTGCCCCTGGAACCCCCAGACCAAGCTGCTGGTGCTGGGCTTTGCCACGGCCAGGGAGGATGTTGCGGCATCCCGGGGCTCGAACCTGGTCTTTCTCGTCGACGTGTCGGGGTCCATGGACGCGCCTGACAAGCTCGACCTGCTCAAGGAGTCCCTCGAGGTGCTCGTCGACCAGCTGGGTCCCGAGGACCGCGTCTCGGTCGTGACCTATGCCAGCGGCGAGGAGCTGGTGTGCGAGGGCGTCCCCGGCACCGAGGGGCGCCAGATCATGCGCGCGGTGCGTCGCCTGCGGGCAGACGGCAGCACCAACGGCGAGCGCGGGCTCGAGCTTGCCTACGAGGTGGCCGAGCGCAACTTCATAGAGGGCGGCGTCAACCGCATCGTCATGTGCTCCGATGGCGACCTCAACGTGGGGATGACGAGCGAGAGCGACCTGTTCGACTACGTGAGCGCCAAGCGCGAGACGGGCGTCTACCTGTCGGTGCTGGGCTTTGGCTCGGGCAACTACAAGGACAACAAGATGGAGACCCTGGCCGACAACGGCAACGGCTCCTACCACTACATCGACTGCCTGGACGAGGCCGAGCGGGTCCTGGGCGAGCGCGTGCAGGCCAACCTGGTGCCCTTTGCTGACGACGTCAAGGTGCAGGTCGAGTTCAACCCGTCCCAGGTGCGCGGCTATCGCCTCCTGGGCTACGAGAACCGCGAGATGGCCGACGAGGACTTCCGCAACGACGGCGCCGATGCGGGCGAGGTCGGTCCCAACACGCAGTTCACGGTCGCCTACGAGATCGTCACGACCGACTCGGGGATGGAGCTGCCCGAGGTCGGGCTGAGGTATGGGGGAGGGGCGGACGTCGGGGCGGACCCCTCGCCCGAGTGGCTCACGGCGAGCCTGCGCTACCGCGCCCTCGACGATGGCGACGTTCACGAGCAGCTGATGTGCGTCGATGCGGGCGACCTCGCGGACGACCCTGGCGACGACTGGCACCGTGCCGCGGCGGCGATCGAGCTGGGCCTCGTCCTGCGCGACTCCGCCTGGCGAGGAGACGCGAGCCTGGAGGGGGCACAGGACCAGCTGAGCCTTGACGGGCGCGACGACTGGTCGCATGACGCCCTCGCGGAGCTCCTCGAGCTGGCCGCGTGCCCTGCGGTTGTCTGTCCTGCCTGGTGACGAGCCTCGTCGAGTGCGCCCCGCCCGTCCCGGCCAGGGCGATTCACGAGCGAAGCGAATGAACGAGCGAGGCGAGCGCTGAGCCCAGGCTGGGACAGGCGGGGGGGGCGACCCACGCGTATCCGGCTCCCGCATCACACACCCCACACACGCGCTGTGCTACCATACCCGTTTAGGCGATGACGGAGAGGTTCCGGGCTCGCGTGACCGGTGGACAGAGAGGGCACCCCAGGCTGAGAGGCGCCCACGCCAGTCGAGCGCGGGAGTTCACTCCACCAGCCGCGACCTGAACGGGCCCGCCCCCAGTAGGGAAGCCGTACGCCCCACGGAACGGGGCTCAACGAGTGGACGCTCGCGAGAGAAAACGCGCACGTCAATCAAGGTGGTACCGCGGAGATGATCCGTCCTTGGGCACACAGGCACAGGGACGGCTTTTTTGTCCCGAAAGACGATGCGGCCACGCGCCGCGCAGGGAAGGGGTTCGCAAGATGTCACTGACCGACGACCTCAGGCTCATCGGCGAGCAGGCGCAGGAGATGATCGCCGGCGTCGCCTCGCTCGAGGAGCTCGACGCCATCCGCGTCGCCGTCATGGGTAAGAAGGGCTCGCTCACGGCGGCCATGAAGGGCATGGGCAAGCTCGCCCCCGAGGAGCGCCCGCAGGTGGGCAAGCTCGCCAACGAGGTCCGCGCCCGCGTCGAGGCAGAGCTCGAGGCCCGCAAGGCCGAGCTCTCCGCCATCGCCATGCAGGCGCGCTTTGCCAAGGACGCCGTCGACGTCACCCTGCCGGGCAGGGGCCTCTCGCTGGGCACCCAGCACCTCATCTCGCAGATCCGCGAGGAGATCGAGGACATCTTCTGCGGCCTGGGCTACATCGTGGCCGACGGCCCCTACGTCGAGACCACCTGGTACAACTTCACGGCCCTCAACGCCCCGGCCGACCACCCCAGCCGCAGCGCGCGCGACTCGTTCTACGTGGTCGACAACGCCCCCGAGGGCAAGGAGCCGCTGGTCCTGGGCGACTCCGACGTCCTTCTGCGCACCCAGACCTCGGGCATGCAGGTCCACTTCATGGAGCAGAACAAGCCGCCCATCTACATGATCTGCCCGGGCACGGTCTTCCGCCCCGACACGGCCGACGCCAACCACCTCCCGCAGTTCAACCAGGTGGAGGGCCTCGTCGTCGACGAGGGCATCACCTTCGGCGACCTCAAGGGCACCCTCGACTACTTCACGCGCGAGATCTTCGGCAAGGACCGCGCCACCCGCTACCGCCCGCACTTCTTCCCGTTCACCGAGCCCAGCTGCGAGGTCGACGTGTCGTGCGGCGTCTGCGGGGGCAAGGGCTGCCGCTTCTGCAAGAACACCGGCTGGCTCGAGATTCTGGGCTGCGGCATGGTCGACCCCAACGTCCTCGAGAACTGCGGCATCGACTCCGAGCGCTACACCGGCTTTGCCTTCGGCATTGGCGTCGAGCGTGTCGCGGCGCTTCGCTACGACCTTCCCGACCTGCGCATGCTCATGGACGGCGACATGCGCTTCCTGCGCCAGTTCTAGGCGACCCGACCAACTACCCCGTGCAGAAAGGCAAATAAGATGCGCGTCTCATACGAATGGCTCAAGGACATGGTCGACCTGCCCGACGACCCGGCCGAGCTGGTGGCGGAGTTCGTCCGCACCGGCACCGAGGTCGAGGGCGTCATCGACACCGCGGCCAACCTCAGGGGCGTGGTCACCGGCCACGTGCTCAGCTGCGAGCCCCATCCCGACTCCGACCACATGCACGTCTGCTCCGTCGACGTGGGCCGGAAGAACCTCGACGAGGACGGCAACCCCGCGCCGCTGCAGATCGTGTGCGGCGCACCCAACATGCGCGCCGGCCTCAAGGTGGCCGTCGCCACCATCGGCACCGTGCTCCCCGGCGACTTCAAGATCGAGCGCGCCAAGAAGCGTGGCGTGGTCTCGATGGGCATGTGCTGCTCGTCGGCCGAGCTTGGCCTCGACGCCGACCACTCGGGCATCATCGAGCTGCCCGAGGACACGCCCGTGGGCCTGGACTACGCCCAGTGGAGCGGCATCGGCGACACCATCCTCGACTGCGAGATGACCCCCAACCGACCCGACTGCCTGTCCATGTGCGGCGTGGCCGTCGAGGTGAGCGCCATGCTCGACAAGGACACCCACTTCGACCTGCCCCGCATTCAGAAGGAGGAGGGCCCCGACGCCCACGAGCTGGTGGACGTTGCCATCGACGACGCCACCCTGTGCCCGCGCTACACCGCCCGCGTGGTGCGCAACGTCAAGATCGGCCCGTCCCCCGAGTGGCTCGCCCGCCGCGTGACCGCCGCCGGCGGCCGCCCCATCAACAACGTGGTCGACGTCACCAACTACGTCATGTACCTCACCGGCCAGCCCCTGCACGCCTTTGACCTGGGCAAGCTCTCCGAGCGCGACGGCAAGCGCCACATCGTCGTGCGCGCCGCCCGCGAGGGCGAGGTGCTCGTCACCCTCGACGGCCAGGAGCGCCACCTCATTCCCGAGAACACCCTCATCACCGACGACGGCGAGACCCCCATCGCGCTGGCCGGCGTCATGGGCGGGCTCGACTCCGAGATCGACGAGAACACCGTGGACGTCCTGCTCGAGAGCGCCGCGTTCAACAGCGGCAACATCTCGCGCACGAGCCGCGTTCTCGACCTCATGAGCGAGGCCTCGATCCGCTATGAGCGCGTGGTCGACGCCAACGGCTGCGCCGCCGTGAGCGACATTGCGGCCGCCCTGTTCGAGAGCTGCTGCGGCGCCACCGTGTGCCCGGGCATGGTCGACTGCTATCCCAAGGCCATCGTCCCGCCGACCATCCCCTTCCGGCCCGAGCGCGTCCGCGCGATCGCCGGCGCCCCCCTCGACGACGACTTCATGGCCTGCCGCCTGGCGCGCCTGGGCTGCGGCGTCGAGCGCGCGGACGGCACCTGGAGCGTCACCGCGCCCACCAACCGCCCCGACCTCACCCGCGAGATCGACCTCGTCGAGGAGGTCGTGCGCCTGTGGGGCGAGGGTGACATCGAGCCCACCCTGCCCGCCGCGCGCAACCACGCGGGCGGCCTCACCGTCGAGCAGCAGCGCCTGCGCACCATCGGCCAGACCATGCGCGCCTGCGGCCTCTGCGAGACGAGCACCTACTGCTTCGCCGACCCGCGCGACCTCGAGCGCCTGGGCATGACCGAGCAGGGCAAGGGCGTCCCCGTCAAGATCATCCGCCCGCTCGTGGCAGACCAGAGCGAGATGCGCCGCGACCTTATCCCGGGCCTGCTGCGCGCCGTCGCCTACAACAAGGACCACGGCGTCGCCAACGTCCACCTGTACGAGGTCGGCCGCACGCTCTACGGCCGCGCGCACCGCAGCACCCCCGACGAGCCCACCTACGTGGCGGCCGTCATGTCGGGCAGCTGGGACGAGGACGGCTGGAACGCCAAGCATCCCGAGCTCGACTTCTTCGACGCCAAGGGCATCGTGGAGCAGCTGCTGTCCACGCTGCGCATCTCCAAGGTGCGCTTCAAGCCCACCGACCCTGCCGCCTATGGCTGGCTGCAGCCGGGCCGCGGCGCCGAGGTCCTGGGCGAGGGCGAGCTTCTCGGCTGGGTGGGCAACATCCATCCCACGTCGCTTGCCAACTTTGGCGTGGACGACCCGGTCGTGGCCTTCGAGCTGTCGGTTGACGCCCTGCAGCGCCTGGCCAAGCGCCAGCTGCCCTACCAGGACGTGCCCACGCTCCCGGGCGTCGACGTCGACCTCGCCATCGTGGTCGACGAGGAGGTCACCTGCGAGATGCTCGAGCAGCGCATCGCCTCGGCCGGCGGCAAGCTCCTGCGCGAGGTGCGCCTGTTCGACGTCTACCGCGACCCAATCCGCGTCGGCCTGGGCAAGAAGTCCATGGCCTTCGCGCTCACGTACCGCGCCGACGACCACACCCTCACCTCCGAGGAGGTCGAGAAGGTCCACGGCAAGCTCGTGACCAAGGTCTGCAAGGCCACGGGCGGCGAGGTCCGCGGCTAGAGAAAACGGCACATGTCACCGGGTAACCATGTTCCATCTGGCACACGGTTACCCGGTAACCTTGTGCCGGGGGAGGGGCCATGCCGAGCTGGAACATACACACCGCGCTCGCGGAGCGCGTCCTTGACGAGGAGGGGCCCGAGCGCCTGGGCGTCCGCGACGTCGACGCCTTCCTGCTGGGCAACCTCGCCCCCGACGTCCACGTGGGCTACATGGTCGCCCCCAAGCGCCTCTCCCGCAAGCTCAAGTACCGCTTCACGCACTTCACGCCGCCCTCCATCGTGCCCGAGCCTGCCTACTGGAAGTTCTTCGAGCGCTATGGGGACCAGGCCGAGGGCCCTGCCGGCGACATGGTCCTGGGCTGCTGGGCGCACCTCGTCGCCGACCACACGTACAACGTCCGCTCGAACCGCTTCCTCTGGGACAACGGCATCGAGCCCTGTGACGAGGTGCGCAAGCGCAAGCAGGGCGACTTCGACGTCTTTGGCTGCAAGGCCGTGGCCTCGAGGGCGCCGCATGCGACCGCCGGCGTGATCGCCCAGGCCACGGCCTTCCCCCAGTACGCGTTCACGGAGGGCGACGTCGTGGCGGCCTGCGAGTCCATGGAGGGCATCGTGGCGAAGGACGCCGCCCGCCGCGCCGAGGGGCTCCCTGGTTACCAAATGTTTGACCAAGCCTTCCTCGACGAGGCGTTTGCCTCCGCCGGGCGTATCATTGCACAGGGGCTGCTCGCCTATGAGCAGGGCGACCCCTACTGGGGAGAGCGTCGTGACGAGGGGAGCCGCCCATGACGGGCTTCGAGAAGACCAAGGACTCGCCGCTCTACGAGCAGGTGTCGGACTTCGTCCGCGAGAAGGTCTACTCAAAGGAGTGGGGCGCCGACCGGCGGATCCCCTCCGAGCACGAGCTCATGGAGCTGTTCGGGCTGTCGCGCGGCACCGTGCAGCGCGGCATCCGCGTGCTGGTCGACGAGGGCCTGCTCGTGCAGCAGCGCGGGCGCGGCACCTTCGTGGCCCAGCCCGTCATGGCCCGCCCGTCGTCCAACAGCCTGCTCTCGTTCGCCGAATCCATGGACGAGCAGGGCATCTCGTACGAGACGCGCGTGGTCGAGATGCGCGTGGAGTCGGCCGGGCCGGTCTGTGCGGCCAAGCTGGGCATCGTCGAGGGCGCCGACTACCTCTACCTGCTGCGCGTCCGCAGCGTGCGCGGCAGGCCCGTCATGCTCATTGAGAGCCGCCTCAACCTGCGCGCCTGCCCCGGCCTCGACCGCGCAGACTTCGACAGCGAGGGCCTGTTCGCCGCGGCGGAGCGCACGAGCGGGCATGCCATCGGGGCATCCGAGATGGTCTACAGCGCCCGTGCCGTGGGCAAGCGGCGCGGCCGGTGGCTGGGCTGCGAGGAGCACGCCCCCGTGCTCGAGCTTGAGCAGCTCGTCTCGCTCGACGACGGCACGCCCTTCGAGTGGGGCAGCGTGTGGCTGCCCGCCAACCGCTGCGTCATCTCGAGCGAGACCGTCCGCGAGTGAAACACTTTTACCCGGTAGTTTTGTCCCGTTTGGCACATCGGTACCGGGTATTGCCGTTCCGTCCCCAGGGGAGAGGAGCCTGCTTTGGGCAAGCGAACCAAGATCGTGTGCACGATGGGCCCGGCGACCGAGGACGAGAACGTCCTGCGCCAGCTCATCGAGGGCGGCATGAACGTCGCCCGCTTCAACTTCAGCCACGGTAGCCACGAGTACCACCACGCCGGCATCGAGCGCGTGCGCCGCGTGGCCGACGAGCTGGGGGTGCCGGTGGCCATCATGCTCGACACCAAGGGCCCCGAGATCCGCACGGGGATGCTCGCGGGCCACGAGCGCGTCACGCTCGAGCCGGGCATGGACGTGACCATCACGACCGAGCAGGTCGAGGGCACGGCCGAGCGCTTCTCCATCAGCTACGCCGGCCTGCCGGACGAGGTGGCCCCGGGCTCGACGATCCTGGTCGATGATGGCCTCATCGCCCTCGAGGTCACGGGCGTCACGTCCGCCGAGATCGCCTGCCGGGTCATGAGCGGCGGCGAGCTGGGCGAGCGCAAGGGCGTCAACGTCCCCGGCGCCCACCTGGGGCTGCCCGCCGTGACCGAGCAGGACGTGGATGACATCGTGTTTGGCTGCGCGGAGGGCATCGACGCCATCGCCGCCTCGTTCATCCGCGACGCAGCTGGCGTGCGCCGCATCCGCGAGATCTGCGCGGAGCAGGGGCGCGAGGACGTCATGATCCTGCCCAAGATCGAGTGCGCGGAGGGCATCGAGAACTTCGATGAGATCCTGGCCGAGGCCGACGGCATCATGGTCGCACGCGGCGACCTGGGCGTCGAGGTGCCCGCGCAGGAGGTCCCGCACCTGCAGAAGGACATGATCCGCCGCTGCAACGTGGCCTACAAGCCGGTCATCACCGCCACCCAGATGCTCGACTCCATGATCCGCAACCCCCGGCCCACCCGCGCCGAGGTCGCTGACGTCGCCAACGCCATATACGACGGCACCGACTGCGTCATGCTGAGCGGCGAGACGGCCGCCGGCCAGTGGCCGGTCGAGTCCGTGCGCACCATGGCGTCCATCTGCGTGGAGACCGAGCGCTACCTCGACGAGCGCCTCGAGTACCCCGACCGCGGCAACGTCAGGAACGTGAACGGCGCCATTGGCTTTGCGGCGGTCACCACGGCCGAGCGCGTGGGCGCCACCTGCATCATCGCCCCGTCCATGACCGGCCGCACCGCGCGGCTCATCTCGACCTTCAGGCCGCACCTGCCACTCATCTGCTTCTCGCCCATCGAGGCGACGCTGCGCAAGTGCAACTTCTACTGGGGCGTCGACGCCCACCCCTCGCAGCTCATGCCGTCGATGAGCGCCACGGTGAAGAGCGCCCTCATGCTCGCGAAGGAGGCCGGCGTGGCGCAGGTGGGAGACCTGGTCATGGTGGCCGCGGGCGACCCCACGACGTCGCCGTCGCAGGGCGAGTACATCACGTCGACCAACGTCCTGATGGTCTGCCAGCTGCGCTAGAGAAATTGTGCCATCGGTGCCTGTCCCCAATGGCACAATGGCACGCTAGTCCATGCCCGGGGCGCAGACCACGCTGCCGGGCACGTACTCACCCACCTGCTCGTTGTAGACGCGGGCGTTGTGCAGCGTGCACTCGGCGATGGCGTCGAGCGCCTCGTGCGTGAAGAAGGCCTGGTGGCTCGTCACCACGACGTTGGGGAACGAGCACAGCCTGGCGGTGGGGGAGTCGAAGACCTCGCCGGCACGGTCGAGGTAGACGTTGGGGTCCTCCTCCTCGTACACGTCGAGGCCCGCGGCGCCGATCTTGCCGCTCAGGATGCCGTCGATGAGGGCGTTGGTGTCGACCAGGCCACCGCGGCCGGTGTTGACCAGGATCACGCCGTCCTTCATGCGCGCGATGGTCTCGGCGTTGATCATGTGGCGGCTCTCGTCGTTGAGGAAGGCGTGCAGGCTGATGAGGTCGGCCCGCTCGAAGATGGCGTCGTTGTCCACGTACTCGTCGATGACGTGCTCCTCGTCGACGAGCGCCTGGTTGGGGTAGAGGTCGCTGCCCAGCACCGTCATGCCGAAGCCCTTGCAGATGCGGCACAGCGCCGCGCCGATCTTACCGGTGCCGATGATGCCGGCGGTCTTGCCGTGCAGCGTGGTGCCCACCAGGCCCGTGAGCGAGAAGTTGTTCTCGC
>SUUD01000002.1 GCA_015062715.1 Olsenella sp.
CCCAACTGTCTCAATTCCATTTTAGAAACGAGCCAAAGGGAAACGTCCCCTTTGGCTCGTTGTGCTATCCTGTCTGGTCGCACGAAGACAAGTGAATGCCCCAAAGGTGTCACCTTGCTAACCACCTCTAAAAAACAAGGAGCCCTTCCCATGCGCAAGCTGTTCTCGAACGTCCGCCAGATGATGGACACCGTCAACCCCATGGTCTTCACGCTGCTCGTCCTCTCCCTGGTGGGCATGAACCTCCTCGCAAACAAGATGATCGACACGGGCCTCGCGTGGCTGCCGCTCGACGGCGGCATCCTGCTCTCGTGGCTGTGCTTCCTGGCCATGGACATCCTCACGCACTGCTACGGCCCGCGCATCGCCACCACGGCGTCGTACACGGCGCTCGCGCTCAACCTCTTCATGGCGGGCGTCTTCTTCGTGGCCAGCAGCATCCCCGGCGTGTGGGGCGAGAGCTTCGTGCCCGAGGCGGACGCCGTCAACCTGGCGCTCGACCACACCTTTGGCGGGACCTGGTTCATCATCATGGGCAGCTCCATCGCCTTCGCCGTCTCGGCCCTCGTGAACAACTTCCTCAACTGGGGCATCGGCGAGCGGCTCGAGAAGCGCACGACCTTTGGCATCTTCGCCCTGCGCAGCTACGTCTCGACCTTCACCGCGCAGTTCGTGGACAACCTCACCTTTGGCCTCATCGTGAGCAGGACCTTCTTTGGGTGGACGCTGCTGCAGTGCGTCACCTGCGCCTGCACGGGCGCCCTCCTGGAGCTCTTCTTCGAGGTCGTCTTCTCGCCCGTGGGCTTCCGCATCTCGCGCGACATCATGGCCGAGCGGCCCGCCGCCCCGACCACGGAAGGGGTCATCGCATGAACGTCCTGATCAGCGGCACGTCAAGCGGCATCGGCAAGGCCTGCGCCGAGAGGTTCCTGGCAGAGGGCCATCGCGTGCATGGCATAGACATTGCCGTGAGCGCGATCGACCACCCCGCCTACACGCACTACCGCCACGACATCCGCGACGCCGACCTGCCCGACATCGAGGGCGTGGAGGTCCTCGTCAACAACGCCGGCACGATCGAGGACGCCGAGTCCATCGCCATCAACCTCGAGGCCACGATCGACTTCACCGAGCGCTACATCCAGAGCCCGGCGCTGCGCTCGGTGGTCTTCGTCGCCTCGGCGGCGGCGCGGACGGGCTCCGAGTTCCCGCGCTACGTGGCCAGCAAGGCGGGCATCGTGGGATACATGAAGAACCTCGCGCTGGCGCTCGCCCCGCGCGGCGTCACGGTCAACAGCATCTCGCCCGGCGGCGTGATCACCCCCGCCAACCAGCACATTCTCGACAGCGAGCGGCTGTATGCCGAGGTGCTGGGCGAGACGCTCCTGGGCAAGTGGGCCGACGCCGACGAGATCGCCGACTTCGTCTACTTCTGCGCGGTGACCAACCGCTCCATGACGGGGGAGGACATCCTCATCGACAACGGCGAGATGCTCAAGGCCAACTTCGTCTGGTAACCGGGACACCCACCCCGGAGGATCCGTCCCAGAGTGGGACACCCAGCCCGGAGGATTTGTCCCATTCTGGGACAAATCCTCCGGGCTGGGTGTCCCACTCTGGGACGGATCCTCCGGGGTGGGTGTCCCGGCTTGCGCGTGTCTTAGTCGTCCGACCCTTCCAGCGAGACGCGCATTTTCTCCAGTGCCCTGGCCAGCTCGGTCGACACGGTCGAGGCGTTCATGCCAAGCTCCTGCGCGATGTCGACGTTGCGCTTTCCCTCGCGATACTTCATGAGCACGATCTCGCGCTCGTGCTCGCCAAGCACCCCCAGCAGCTGGTCCACGAGGTCGCGGTCCTCCACGCCCTCGTAGCCGCCCTGCACCGAGAGGATGGCCTCCGGCACGTCCTCGAGGTCGACCGAAACCTTGGCCTTGCGGTAGTAGTCGGCCATGCAGTTGATGGCGATGCGAACGACCCATGTCGAGAACTTGGCGCGGGTGGGGTCGAACTTGTGGAAGGAGCGGGCGGCCAGGAGGTAGGCCTCGGCGACGACGTCCTCGGCCTCGTCGGAGGCCATGCGGTAGCGGACGAAGTTGTACACGAGCCCATAGCTCTCGCGATAGAGCCTCGTGAACTCCCGCTCGTCACGACCGCGAGGGTCGCCGTGTCCTCCCGCTATGACGTCAAACGTCCCCACGCAGTGTTCCCTTGCTGTAAGTGGTTTCGGTTGGGACTCATTATAGGGAGGATGACAGATAGGATTATCGGTTTTTCATACCAATTGTGCCAGCGGTCGCCAATGCGCGAGCTTGCGGCTTGGCGGGGGCTAGTCATGGCGCGGGCGCAACTCCGTGGGCGGCTTGGTCGGGTCCTGGCCCGCGAGGGCGGGGTCGCCTGCGGCGGCGAGCAGCTCGAGCTCGCCGTCGGAGAGCTCGGCGGCGTCTTGGGAGGAGAGCTCGGCGAGGCAGCGTGCCAGCAGGTCGTCGCGGAACGCCTCGGTGCCCTGCGCAAGGTCCTGGCGCAGGATGCGCTCCAGGTCATGCTCGTCCATGCTCGCCTCCCTCCTGGGATCGGGTGCCTTTGACACACTATACGGATGCGCGGGGGCATCCGTCCCAAGAGAACAGGAAAGAATATTCTGTTTCATCAAAACTGTGGCAAGCGGAGCAATTATTCGCGTGCCCCCGGCCCACCTAGCCCAGCTGCTCGGCAGCCTCGGCGAGCCGCTTGATGATGGGCAGGTGCTGGGGGCAGGCGGCCTCGCACTGTCCGCAGGCGATGCAGTCGGCCGCCGAACCGGCGCCCGGCGCGCCAATGGCCGTGGCATAGGCCGAGCGCGCCTCCTCGAGCTGCCCGTTGGCGAGCTGCAGGTTCATGGCGGCGAACACCTCGGGGATGGGGATCGACTGGGGGCAGCCGTCGCAGCAGTAGCGGCAGGCCGTGCAGCCGATGGCCGACGACTTGCCCAGCAGCACCTGCGCCTGGCGGATGACCTCGCGCTCGCCCTCGTCGAGGGGGCGGAAGTCGCGCATGAAGCCGATGTTGTCGTCCATCTGCGCCAGGTTGGACATGCCCGAGAGCACCGTGATGATGCCGTCGAGCGACGCGGCGAAGCGGATGGCCCAGCTTGCCGGCGAGTCCCCGGGGTTTGCCGCCTCGAGCAGCTTGGCTACGTCGCGCGGGGGATTGGCGAGCCTCCCGCCCTTGACGGGCTCCATGACCACGATCGACGTGCCGTGCGCGCGGGCGACCTCGTAGTTCGCGCGCGCGGTGATCGAGCGGTCCTCCCAGTCGGCGTAGTTGAGCTGCAGCTGCACGAACTCGGCCTCGGGATGGCTGGTCAGCAGCCGGTCAAGCAGGTCGGGCCCGCCGTGGAACGAGAAGCCCACGTGGCGCACGAGCCCCTCCGCCTTGAGGCCGCGCACGTACTCCCACAGGCCCAGCCGCTCGTACTTCTTCCAGTTGCCGTCCATCAGTGCATGCAGCAGGTAGTAGTCGATGTAGCCCGCCCCGGTGCGGTCGAGCGAGGTCTGGAACTGCTTGCGCGCCATGCCGGCCGTGGGCGCCACCTGGGCGTTGAGCTTGGTGGCGAGGGTGTAGCTCTCGCGCGGGTACCGGTCGACGAGCGCCTTCTTGGTGGCGGCCTCCGAGCCTGCGTAGACGTGGGCCGTGTCGAAGTAGGTGAAGCCGGCGCCAAGGAAGCGGTCGACCATCTCGCTCGTCTGCGCCACGTCGATGCCCAGGCCGCGCTTGGGCAGCCGCATGAGGCCAAAGCCCAACTTGGGGGTGTCCTTGCCAAACCAGTCCGCCATGGTGTCCTCCCTTGGCCTATGCGCAATACGAATTGCCCCCATTGTGCCTGCCACGAGGGGCGATGTCTACTTATGACCAGGCGAGGGGCCTCCCGACCATGGGGCGCTGCGGCATGGCGGCCAGGCGCCAGGCTGCCTTCCCGCTCGAGCGCGTATCATATGCCGAAAGGTCTCGCCCGGGCCGTGCCGGGCGTCTCGTTTCCCTTGGGGAGGTGTCGGCCGGGGTGCAGGCGAAGGTCACATGGGCGTCCGCCCTTGCCGAGGCGGGGTGCCTCGCCTTCCTCGAGGCCACCGCCTCCCAGGCGGTCGACCGGGCGCTTGCCCTGTGCCCCGAGGCGGAGGCGCTTCTGGGTGATGGCGCCCTCGATGACCTGCGAAGGCTCTGCCTGTCGAGGCTCGCGGACGTCTACGAGCGGCCGCTCGTCCAGCTTGCCCTGCGCGGGGCCGGGCTGGCGGAGTCCCTCTCCCTCCAGATGGGGGGCGAGGGTCGCGCCCATGCGATGCACACCCTTGCCGAGGGGGTCCGAGACGAGCTTGCCGCCGGTGCCGACGAGGCGCTTCGCGAGCGGCTCACCCTTGCCCCCGCCTACGAGCTGGCCATCGCCCGCAACTTCTCCAAGGCAACCTCCGAGTTTCTTGCCCGTCTGCTCCACCACCGCGGAGACGTCTCCGCGGCGCTGCTGGGAGGGCGGCCGATTACCCGCGTCGAGGGGGTCTCGGCCAAGGGGGCCGACCCCCACCGGCAGGGGCGCCTGGTCATGCGCGTCGACACCGACGCCGGCTCCTTCTTCTACAAGCCGCACGACTGCCGCGTCGACGGCCTCTACGGCGAGCTCATTGGGACGTGGCAGCCCGGCTGCGCCCGCGCCGCCGCGCTCGTCCAGGGCGAGGGCTTCGCGTTCGTGGAGCGGCTCGTTCCCCGGGAGCCTGCGGGCGAGGAGGGCCTGCGCCTGTACTGGGGAAACCTCGGGCGGCTCACGGCGCTGCTCCACGGGCTCGGCAGCCGTGACATCACCTGCGACAACCTCATGTGCTGCGGCGAGCTCCCCGCCGTGCTCGACCTCGAGACGCTGCTCGTGGGCGAGGTCCGCTTCGACGGGGAGATGCCGGTAAGGGACCCCGCGGCCGGTGGCCTGTCCGCGAGGGAGCTTGCGGACTCCGCCGCCTGCACCGCGGTGCTGCCGCTGCGCGTGGGCGGCAGGATCGTCTCGCCCCTGGTCGCGGACAACGCTTCCGGGACCTGCCTGCCCCGCATGGGTGGCGTCCCGGTCACGGTGCGGGGCTTCGAGCGGGACTTCTCTGGGGGCTTCGAGGAGGGGTACCGGCACCTCATGGGCCATCGCGACGAGGTCCTCGAGCTGCTCGGACGCCACGGGGAGGCTGTCTGCCGGCAGATCCTGCTCAACACCCAGGCCTATGCCCAGGCCCGTGGCCTGCTGCTTGGCCCCCAGGCGCTGCATGACCCGTCCAGGCGCGACGCGGTCCTCGCCGAGCTCAACGAGGGATACGACGTCTTTCCTGCAGAGCTGCGACGGGCGGTCGCCGAGCCGGACGCGGCGGCCCTTGCGGAGGGCGACATCCCGTACTATTGCTCGCGGGTGGGCTCGCGCATACTCTTCGCGGGCGACGACCGCCCGCTGGGCGAGCTGCTCGCGCGCTCGCCCCTCGAGGTCGCGGCCTCCCGGCTCGCGCGCCTGTCCGAGGACGAGCTGCGCCTCGAGCTCGACCTGATCGGAAGGTGCCTGGCCGCGGTGCCGTCGAAGGGAGGCAGGCCATGATCCGCGTGTTCTCGTTCGTGGGCTCGGGCGCGGGCGACGCCTCGCACACCAAGGTGCTCTCCGACCGCCTCGCCCGCGAGCTGCGCGCGCAGGCCGAGTCCCGGGGCGAGGAGCTTGCCTACGAGTGCGTGACCGCCGACCAGCTGAGCATATCGTTCTGCCGTTCGTGCAACTCGTGCTTTGGGACCGGGGTCTGCCCGCTGGATGCCTCCGACGGCGTCGGCGACCTCAAGCGCCGCCTGCTCGAGGCCGACGTCGTCCTGTTCGGGACCCCCGTGTACCTTGCGGAGATGTCCGGCGCCACCAAGTGCGTGCTCGACCGCATCGCCTTCTGGTCGCATCGCCTCGAGCTTGCCGGGAAGGTGGGCATGGCGCTTGTCACCACCTCGAACAACCATGGTCCCCAGGTGGAGCGGCACCTGCGCGAGCTCCTGCAGTTCATGGGCCTCTCCATGCCCGAGGGGCTGTGCCTGCAGCTGCACGCCCAGCCTAGGCTGGGCGTCCCCGAGGAGGCCGACCCGGCGATCGCCGCGGCGGCCGCGCGGCTGCTCGACGCCTGGGACGACCCGGCGTCATGCCTGACGGAGCAGCAGGAGCTGTACTGGAAGGGCCTCGCCCTGCAGACCCGCCGCGCGATGATGCGGCACTACCTTCTTGGTGCCAAGGTGCGGGAGGAGACGCGGGTGCTTGACGAGCGGCGCGTCACCGCCCACGAGTCGCTTGCGGGCTACGTGCGGCAGCGCCGGGAGGCACGTCCGTAGGGTTGGGCTCTCACACACGGAAAAGCCCACCTGCCAGAAGGGATCTGGCGGGTGGGCGTGGCTACCCGAGGGTTTGGATGGCGAAGGCCCTTGGATGCCCTGGCTTACCAGCTGACGCCCACGTAGGCGCAGGCATGCCCCAAGTTGCCGCCGTGGCAGTCGGCCTCGGCCTCGTCGCTTCCGCCAATGAGATAGCAGACGCCGTAGCCACCTGCGACGGACTCGAGCTCCTCATCGCTCAGCTCGTGCCCGGACATCGCGACCTCGCGGGCCTCCTCGAGCGTGAACGGAAGCCCGGCCTCGGCGGCCAGCTTGCCGATCGTCGCGTCAAAGACGGCCTGCTCGTCGGCCTTGTCGTCCTCGTAGCCTGCCGTGAGCTCCTGCAGCTTGGCCTGCAGCTCCTCGCTGCCGCGCAGCAGCTCCTCGAACTTGTTGACATTCTCGCTTGCCATGGGCAGCTCCCTACGGTTGTGGGCCATAGGTCCCGTGGACGATGGTTGTGCCTCATATGATACGCAAGGTTGCTTTGAACTATCCTTGCAATTGCCTTAAGTCTCCAGGCATTTTGGGCCGTCCGCCTTCGGTGGCGCTACGGTTGCGTGGCTGGGGCGGAGGCGCTGAAACGGGTCTTCTCAAAGGGCGGAGATGTCCCGGTGGATCTGTGCGTGAGCCCCTGCTCATCTCCTCTCGAGGAGCACGTACCAATCCACGCAGGCAAAGCCGGACGACAGCTTGTCGGCGGCAACCCAGCTGTCCCGCCTCAGGCGCCGCCTGAGCGAGACCTTGCTGTCGATGACGTGGTAGGAGGCGGCCTGCGGATCGTAGCCGACGAGCGCGAGAAAGTGGTTGGGGACGTGGGCGACGGCCGTGCCGCCCGAAAGCAGGTGGTCCGCCAGCCGCTCGTCGGCAATCGTCCCAAAGAACTGCCCCGTCACGTGAAAGCCCAGTTCATCGCCGAGCTCCTGCTCCACGTTGTCGTAGAGGATCTTGCGATACGTGCCCTTCTCGTGGGGCCGGTAGGCGCCGATGCGCATCGCCCACTGCCCGATGCGCACGGCATCGGGCAGGCTGCCGTTGAGGGCGTGGACGGCATTGCAGAAGGAGAAGACGCCGCATCCGGCCGAGGCGAAGCGGAGGTCCCGCAGGGCCTCGTCGTCGCTCGTCCGGAAGCGCTCGTCCCACTGGTCATACACGACCAGGTCATCGAAGGCGTGGTTCGCGCTCACTTCTGCATCTGTCCGCCGAGGGAGGCGTCATCAGCAGGAGGAGTGGCTACCGCAGTTGTAGCCATAGCAGCCGCCGCATCCTCCCGCCACGAGCTCGAGCTGCTCGTCAGTGAGCTCCATGCCCTCGCTCTCGACGATGTCGAGCAGCTCCTCCATGCTCTGGGCGCCCTTGGCCCTCTCCAGCATCTCGGGCGGGAAAGCCTCCTCGATCTGCTTGCGCACCTCGGGGCTCAGGTCTTCGAAGTTCATGCGTGCTCCCTTCCTCTCCGGACCTCATCTGAGGTCCGCTTGTCTATCAGCTACCTATCATACGTGTAGTCACGGGCGTCTGTCCCTGCGGTTTTTCAGTGGGGGTATCCTCATGTGCGCTCCCACCCGGCCAATGCCTCCTCGGCCCTTTGCTGCCAGCCGCCCTCGAAGAACAGGCACTTTGATGGGTCCGCGCCGATCGCGTCCACCCCTTGCGTCTCTCCTCCCGGCAGGATGAGGGCCAAGGCCGGGCAGCCACCGGCACACTGCTCGAAGTGCCGGCACGTCGCGCACGCGCCCCTGCGCCCGCGCAGGTTGCCCACGGTGTCGCAGGCCACGTTGCGGTAGGCGTCGCTTGCCAGGATGTCGCCCAGGGGCCTCTCGTGCACGTTGCCCAGGGAGATCCCGCGCTTGGCGAAGTAGCCGCTCATCTGCATGCAGGGCACGACCTCCCCGGAGGACGTGATGGCGACCATCTGGCGGTTTCCCAGGCAGCGAGGGCAACGGTCGCTATACGTCCCCTTGCCGAACCGCACCGGATGGAGGTGGTAGCTCCTGGCCTTTGGGTCAAGCGTGAGGAACTGCCACACGGTGAGCTCCATGGCATGGTCTTGCCCGATGTAGTGCCTGCAGGCTTCCAGCGCGGTCGCGTAGTACTCGTCCATGGACAGGGTCGCGCCGGAGGCGTTGGCAAGCCAGCGGTCCGATTCGCTGGTGCGGATGATGCGCGCGCTGCCTACGCCCAGGCCGTCCAGATGGCGGAGCGTCTCGTCAAGGGAACCCATGGTGACCCGGTTGAGCTGGATTTGCGCGGAGACCTCAAAGCCGCTCTCCACGCACAGCTCGATCGCACGCAGCGTTCGCTCCTGCGCCCCCGCAACGCCGCGCATGAAGTCGTGGCAGCCCAGGCCGTCGAAGGAGATCTTCATGAGGGGGTTGCAGCCGAGGTCGCGCAGGCCAGCGAGCAGCTCCCTGTCTATGAAGTGGCCGTTCGTGTTGATCTTGTCCACGTACATGCCGCGTGCGTAGATCTCTCTCACCGCGTCCATGAACTGCGGGTGCAGCAGGGGCTCGCCGCCGGTGAGCATGACGGAATGTATCCCGCAGGCCTGCGCCTGGTCGAACAGGCGCACGAGGTCCTCGAAGGCCCATTCCGTCATGAGGGGTGCGTTGTCGGCCGCGTTGAAGCAGTGCGGGCAGTTGTAGTTGCACCTCCCCGTGATCATGAGGTTCATCTTGGGCACGTGGACGTTGTCGTGGCGCCGGTAGAGAGACCAGGCGCTCGGCGCATCCCCCTTCCGGCAGACGCTCACCAGGCCGCGTCTCTCCAGTTGCTCGAGGGTGTCGTTGGGCTCGAGGTCGGTGATGCCGTCGCACAGCAGCAGGCAGAGGAACTCACGGTTCGTGAGCTTCCGCGCGCCGGCCTCGCCCCTCACGTAGTAGGCGAAGGGGATGTTCTTCCAGCCGCGGAGCGCTATGTGGTCGTTCACCCGGTAGTACATCTACAGGCCCGCCTTCGTCTGACTCGAGACCCCCGCCTTCTTGAGCAGGTAGGCGTCTATGCGGTCTGGGTTCCTCATGCACGAGCGGCCACCGCTCAGGCGGGCCATCAAGCAGCCGCCGTAGCAGACCGTCAGCAGGGCACACTCCATGCACTCCTGGTCCTCGGTTGGCAGGACGTGCTCCAGGCACCTCTCCCTGTGCAGCCGATCCAGCGCGCCGATGTCATGGACGTCCAGGTCGAGGATGTTGCCGTAGGCGAAGTCGCGGCTTGCCGCCAGTTCGTTGCAGTGGGGGAACAGGTAGCCCTCGTCGTCCACCAGGTAGTTGTCCAGCTGGACGACATGGCAGTTGAAGAGCTTGGGGACGTAGGTGTTGGAGCGCTCCTCGAGGTCCGTGGTGTCAAGGACCCTGTAGAACTCGTCGCTCGCGACAAGGCGCGTGGAGTCGCCACGCTCCCGCCCCGCGTCGGAGGTGTGGACCGGTGCCGGGGAGCAGCGCATCTCGTTGCCCGTCCTCTCGGCCAGGGCCTCTATCGTCTCCTTCAGCTTCCCGTACGACGCGTGGTTTCCCTCATGCAGGTTGGAGCGGATGTTGAGCACCATGCTGGTCTTGATGGCGGAGAGGTTGCCCATGATTCGCTCGAAGGTGGCGCCGCCGTCGCGCAGGTGCCTCGTCTTGTCGTGGTCGGGCCCGTAGCCATCGAGCGTGACTATGGCGAAGCGGCAGTTGACGCCTTCGAGCAGGTCCACCATCGCCTGGTCGAGCAGGTAGGCGTTGGTGTGGATGTTTGAGCTGAAGCCGGCGCCGTGGCGCGCCGCCACGTCCATGAGCCGGTGGCCGAGGTCGTCGATGATGTCCGCGGCCAGCAGGGGCTCGCCACCAAACCAGTCGACGGTCATCCTCTCGTACCCGCCCTGCTCGAGCTTGGCCTCGGTAAAGCGCACGACCTGGTCCTGCACCTCCTGCGACATGTGCCCGCTCCGCCGCGCCTGGAAGCAGTAGGGGCAGGCGAAGTTGCAGAGCGACGTCACGTGGAGGGTGAGCCGCAGGACCTTGTCGGTACGGTCCGCATAGTCGTCATACCGCTTGCGGACCTGGTCCTTCAGGTCCTCGAGCTCGTCGCGATCCGACAAAAACCCGAGTTCGCGCCATCTTTTCACGACCGGATGGTCCTGCGAGAGGTGCGGCGAGAGGTCGAAGAGCACCTTCTGTGCCCGGTTCAGGCGCAGCAGGGCGCCCGTGTTGAAGTTGTACACGAGGCAATCGTCACTGCCTTGGATGGCGACCACGTAGTTGTATCTCGAGTGATGGGTCATGCGATGCCTCTTACGTGTACGGAGCTGACTGACAGCACCTCAATCATAGAATTCCTGGCGCCGGATAAGGGGATGATATGGATGAGGACACTGGACCAGCCTTCTATGAGTGATTGGGCCCAGTGCGGCCCTGACCCTCCAACCTGATCTGGGTAATGCAGAATACCCTAGAAAGTAATGCAGCCGCAGGTAGAGCGGCTATTTTTATGCCCGGTCCAGCCGATTCCCAAAAACCTGTCCAGCCGACAAGGCGACACCTTTTTTGAGGGGACGGCGAATCGGCGAGCGGTCGGCTCGGGGATTCGTTGCGGCTTTCCTACAGCTCGATGGACTCCAGGTCGTCTGGGACCCACAGCCTGCCCGAGAAGTGTGGCTTGCCCTCGGCCGTGTAGAGCTCCCTGCGGCGCGCGATGTTGTGGTCCTCGGTGTGGTAGAGCAGGAGGTTCCTCACGCCGAGCTCTTCGGCCAGCTCGCAGGCGTCCTTGACCGTGGAGTGATGCTTCTCGTAGGGGTCGAAGACGTCGGCCTGGGAGAAGAGGCAGAAGGCCTCGCGGAGCATCCACTCGGCGCCCTGCGCGTACGGGCGGCCGGCGTCGGAGAGCGGCTCGTCGCCGCAGCAGACGAGCCTGCGGCCCTCGCGCAGCTCCATCGAGAAGCCAAACTGCCTCGCCTTGGTGGAGCCGATGTCGAAGAACGTGGTCCTGTGGCCGATGACATCGAGCGTCTGGCCGTCGGCGATATCCACGAGGTGGAGCCGCTCGTCGATGTGCCTGGCCTCCTTGGCCGGAAGAAGCCTACCCGCTGCGTCTCGGAGGAGCCCCAGCACCTCGGCATGCGAGTAGATCCACGCCTCGCCCTTGTACTCGCCGTGGTCCATGAACTGGCAGATTATGCGCACCATCCACACGATGCCGAGCAGGTGGTCCACGTGCCTGTGCGTCACGAAGATGCGGCGCATGCCCATCCAGTCGTAGCCCGCGTGCTTGAGCTGGGCGAGGACGGCGCCGCCGCCCCCCCGTCCACCATGAGGTACTCACCGCCGTCGTCCAGGACGAAGCAGGTGTTGTAGCACTCGGTGACGAGTGCGTTTCCGGTTCCGAGCATGGTGAGCTTCACAGGTGTTCTCCTTGCAGGGTCGTGCGTTGCGTGTGGGCGGTGCCCGTGTCGCTACGCCACTATGGCGAGCAGCTCGTCGACGCTGTCGAGGTACCAGGTGCCGCCCTCCTGGGCGAAACCAAAGCGCGGCTCGAGTTTGACGGCCACCCGCATGCCGGCGGCTAGCGCCGCCGCAATGCCGCGGTCGGAGTCCTCCACGGCGATGCATTCGTCGGGGCCGAGTCCCATGCGCGCCATGGTAGTGAGGTAGATCTCAGGATTGGGCTTGCTCTCACGGAACTCCTCGCCGCTCACCACCACCTCAAAGAAGCGAAGTAGGTCACTTGGCTCCAGCTCCTGCCGAATGCCCTCGTGCGAGGTGGATGAGGCGACGGCTAGCCGGATGCCTCGTGCAGAGAGTGCCCCGAGGGTCTCGCAGACGCCAGGATTGAGCAGCGGGCCATAGTCTATGGGCTTTCGTCCGTCCTTCCAAAGCTGGTAGGCGTCCATGGCGGCGAGCGCACACTCCGCCTCAGACTTTCGAGGCGCCTGTGCCCACCATTCGGTAGCGCGTTCCACGAAGTAGTCGCCCGAACACCCCACGAGCGTAATCAGCTGTTCGGCGGGCACGTTCAGGCCGTGCTCAGCGAAGAACTGCCGGACACGCTCCTGATGGGCGGGCTCGCTGTCCACGAGCACGCCGTCCATGTCAAAGAGAACGGCCTTGATGGGCATGGATTCTCCTGCGGTCGAGTGGGACTAACTTGGTGGCATGGTGTTACAAGTAACAGTGTAGCGGCTGCAGCATGCATGGGAGAGCAGGTCAAGGAAGAAAGGCATGTCGTGCCACTTCGTGGTCCCTACCTAAACGACACGTGCGTTTCGGGCCCCGTGCGCGTTCAGACTTCCAACAAGGTAGTGTGGTCATGGCGTGGCCTTCTTCGACGCGCACGGGGACCTCAACTCCCCGCAGACGTCTCCCAGCAAGAACCTGCATGGCATGCCGCTGCGCGCGACGCTGGGCGACACCGACTCGGCCATCCTCGACCTCATGGGCTCGGCGCTCGACCCGTCCCAGATCGTGATGGTGGGCACCCGCGACTGCGACCCTCCCGAGTGGGACTACATCGAGGGACATGACATGACCGTGGTTCGCTCCGCAGAGGTGAACGACGACCCCATGGCTGTGGTACGTGCGCTCGAGAAGAAGGGCAGCCGCAACGTCTACGTGCATATCGACATCGACGTCATCGACCCGGGCGACTTCCCGTACCAGCCGGTGCCCGCCGCTGACGGCGTGCGCAAGCAGCGCTTCGTCCAGGCGTTGCGGGCCATCGGGGACCGCTTCGACATCGTGGGCATCTGCGTGCTGGGATACACGGGCATGCCCGACGAGGAGGATCCCGCGCTCAAGGCGATTGTCGATATGGGCATGGCTCTGTAACCGGGAATCGTCTGGAGAAGCGGATGCTGCCGTGAGAGACGGATGGTTGTGATCGGGCATCCCCTCAAAGGCCTTCGTTGAAACTGGTCCCATCGCGGCCCTGATAGAATAGGGGCATACCCACCCCAAAGGAGCTGCCATGACCAGCCTTGCCGACGACTTCCGCCAGTGGATTCTCACTCGTGCTGCCGCGCTGAGCCATGTGGTCGAGGGCTGCAGGGTGGAGAGCCCCGACGACGAGCACGTGCGGATCATCACCGAGAAGGCCACGGCCAACGTCAATTTCTACGAGCTCGACCCCGGTGCGCCTGAGATCGTGGAGCTCAACATCATCCCGGCGGACGACCCGGAGGCGGCTACCCGCACAACATGGACAAGGTCCTCGCCGAGTTCGGCGCCGAGATCCGCAAGGAGCCGGGCGATGACGAGCTGCTGGCAAAGTACCCCATCGACTTCGTGAGTTTCTCGTACTACCGCTCGGCGCTCTTCACCGAGGGCAACCCCGACCGTCTGTGGGGCGGCACGTTCAACGAGTATTGCGACGAGAAGACCCCCTGGGGCTGGGCCATCGACCCACTGGGCCTGCGCTACACCCTGAACGAGCTCTGCGACCGCTATCACAAGCCGCTCTTCGTCATCGAGAACGGCATCGGTGCCATCGACGTGATGGAGGAGGACGGGTCTGTCCACGACGACTACCGCATCAGCTACCTGTCCAAGCACCTTGCGGCCGTCCGCGACGCCATCTGCATCGACCACGTGGGCTGCATCGGCTACACCATGTGGGGCAATGTTGACCTGGTGAGCCGATCAACCGGCGAGATGAAGAAGCGCTACGGATTCGTCTACGTCGACATGGACGACAAGGGCAACGGCACCCTCAGGCGCAGCCGGAAGGACAGCTTCTACTGGTTCAAGAAGGTCTGCAGGAGCAATGGCGCCGACCTAACGGTATAGCAGCTCGTCTACGACGGGGAAGCAATCTAGCCTTTGTGGTGTCTTGCACATCACAAAGGCCAGTTATCTCTGCAGGAGACCTGCTTCTCTGAACTTGGCTTGAGGGCACTCGCATCGCTTCGTCCCGGCGCTGCAACGGCATTCGAGATGAGGGCTTGAGGCGAGGTGGGTTGAGAGGCCCCACACCTAAGATCCTGCCACTGCGGACGTGAATGACCTCGTCCTCGTCTCGGTAATGCGGTCGTCATCTTTTGCCGTGAGCCTGGTGAGGGAATGCGGCTGCTCGCCTTTGTCATTGCCCTTTAGGGTATTTCGGCTCTAGAGCCCGCCTAACAGTCCAGCTGGATGCGTGGATTTAGGTTAACGTCGTGGACTATGTGGACTGTGCTCGAGGCGTGAAGATGGACTCTATGGACGATAAAGACGGCAGGAAACTCAGTGGCTTTCGTGCCGTTCTACCAGCAGTTATGCCTGTCGGCCCACCTCTGCTATAATGGACATACAGGGGGAGCTGGGGATTTGGCCCGGCTGAGAGGAATGACCCAATCATTCGACCCAAGAACCTGATCTGGGTAATGACTATGACCCATGAATGTTATGACGGCGGCCTCTGAGCTGCCGTTTTATTTTGTGGTCCACGAAAGTGCACGGAGGGTAGTCCACGAGGTCAAAGGGCAGTGCACGAGGCTGTCTGGACTGGACGCCGAATCGGCGAGCGGTTGCCTGGCTATTGCATCTCCTTAAACAGCCGTTCATGACGCAGCCTCGTCTTTCCCGTGTTTGATTGGCGAGTATCCAAGGATTGCGCAACGTGATGCAAGTACTGATAATGGATTGAGAGTCGTGTAGAATTGCGGCAATAACGGATTGCATATCGTGAGAGAGGACATCATGCTCAGGCGCAAGGCGTATGACAGGATGCTCGAGTGGAAGCGGGAGTCCAACGGCTCGACTGCCCTCCTCGTGGAGGGGGCGAGGCGTGTGGGCAAGAGCACCCTCGTGGAGGAGTTCGGGCGTAGGGAGTACCGCTCGTGCCTCGTCGTCGACCTCTTCCAGGCGCCGGCTGAGGTCAGGCAGTACTTCGAGGACAACCGCAACGACTTCGACACGCTGTTCCTGCTGCTGTCCACCTACTACCGCGTCGAGCTCTTCGAGCGAGACACGCTCGTCGTGTTCGATGAGGTGCAGGCATACCCGCAGGCTCGCGGCCTCATCAAGTACCTCGTCGCTGACGGGCGCTACGACTACGTAGAGACGGGCTCTCTCCTCTCGATCAGGCAGAACGTTGACGGCATCGTCATTCCCTCGGAGGAGGTCGCCATGAGGCTCGACCCCCTCGACTTCGAGGAGTTCTGCTGGGCCATGGGGGAGAAACAGCTCTTCGACCTGGTCCGTTCCTGCTTCGAGCGGCTGAAGCCCCTTCCCGACAACCTCCACCGGAGGGCCATGAGGCTCCTGCGGGAGTACGCCCTGGTGGGGGGCATGCCCAAGCCGGTCGCGACCTACGTGGAGGGGAGGTCCTTCGCGCCGGCCGACGAGGAGAAGCGCCGCATCCTCGAACTCTACCGGAACGACGTCGCCCGGTTCGCCAAGGGATACGAGTTCAAGGTGGTCTCGATCCTCGACGGCATCCCGGGGCAGCTCTCGAAGCATGAGAAGAAGTTCACCCTGGCCTCGCTCGGCAAGAACGCCCGGATGCGCGAGTACGAGGAGGCGTTCTTCTGGCTGGGCGACGCGCGCATCGCGAACATCTGCTACGCGGCGGCAGACCCCAGCGTTGGGCTCGCCCTCAACATGGAGCAGTCCGCCCTCAAGGTATACATGGCCGACACGGGCCTGCTCGTGACGCTTGCCTTCTCTGACTCCGCTGAGACCGGAGAGGAGGTCTACCGCGCGGTGCTCCTGGATGACCTGGGCATCAACGAGGGAATGCTTACCGAGAACCTCGTTGCGCAGATGCTCGTTGCCGCGGGGCATAGGCTCTTCTTCTACTCGCAGTCGGGCAGGAGGGAGGGGGAGGAACGCATGGAGATAGACTTCCTCGTGGTGAGGCCCTACGCCAACGCGGCGGGGAAGCCGAGGGTGAGCCCCGTTGAGGTGAAGTCCCCCAAGCAGTACGGCACCACGTCCCTCGACCGCTTCAAGGGGAGGTTCGGGAAGAGGATCGGGTCGGAGATAGTGCTCCACGCCAGGCAGCTCAGGGCGGAGGGGGACAGGCTCTATCTGCCGCTCTACATGGCAGGGCTGCTGTAAAGAAGGCATGGAACCGGTTTCGGCAAATGTGGAGACCGGATGACCCGGCTCCTTAGGGCCGCTTGGGGCCACTTGGCGTGAGCTGTCGTAGGCACATGTCGTGAGAATGCGGCAATATCGTTTCCGTCGCATACGCAAGGCCGCGACCGAAGGGATGAGTGTTACCTACAACTCGATAAGGGAGCTGGCGCACGCCGGCTGAGATTGGGTCCATTGCGGCCCTGACCCTCCAACCTGACCCGGGTAATACGCATTTCCCGACAGTGTATTTCAGCTGCAGGCAGAGCGGCATTTTTTATGCGAATCCAGACGATTCCCAAAACGGGGTCCAAAACAGTACTGACGGAGTGAACGGCCCTGATGACCGAGGCGGCGAATCGATGAGTGGTTGTCACTTTCCGCACGGCATTGCATATGCCGCGCGAGCCATCGCTCTATGACCTGTCGTTGTTCCCAGACTTCCAGTGGTCGAGGGTCGGCAGGAGCGCCCCCATGAACGATACCGCCTCGTCAAGGCTCATGCCCGTTGCCTCCATAAGGTACGGTGCCGAGGTCTCGATTACGTCGTCCATGGTCTTGTAGGCAAAGGTGCCGTCGTCATAGCACCACTTGCAGTAGGCGGGGTTCTCGGTGCCGTCGCTATCATGACCGCAATCCATGTTCGGAACGGAGAAGGGCGTGCCGCAGCACTGGCAGGACGGCTCCTGCGGCAGGTCGAGCAGCTGCATCACGGGAACATCGAGAACAGATGCGAGGAGCTTGGTCATGTCGATGCTCGGCGTGGTCTCGCCCGTCTCCCAGCGGCTGATGGCCTGGCGCGTTACGAAGACCTTCCGAGCGAGCTCCTCCTGCGTCATCCCGGCGTCCTTGCGGGCCTGTGCGAGCTTGTCCTTGAGTGCCATAAGGGCTCCTTCCCCCGTTGGTTGCTTCGACTATAGGCACGTTGCGCTACACTGCCACGCAACAAGCTGTTGCGCGGCGCCTCAGCGGTGCCGCAAGTCATGAGGGGGTGCACCGATGGGATTGTTCGATAAGCTCGGCTTCAACCGCCGCCAGCAGTCGCTCAAGGATACCGTGCCCTTCGACCCTGCGACGCAGCGCCCCATCATCCGCGCCTCCATCTGCACGGGCGAACGCGTGGCGGGCTTCAAGAACAAGGCCGACGGCCATTTCACCGAGGTCATGCTCATCCGCACCGCGGAGGACGAGCAGCTGTTCAAAGAAGCCTTTGGCGTTGACGAGCTGAAGACGGAGTACTGATATAGCTGCTGCTGCGGATGGCGGAGGTTGGCGGTGCGCAGCTTCCAGCTCCCTCAGCCTACGATGGCATTGGCCGTCAGGTAGAACTTGCCGGGAAGCAGCTGCGCCCCTCTCCACTTGGCCTTCGTGCAGCAGGGGAGCAGCAGGATGATGACGCGCTTGATGCCCTGCTCCGACATCTGGGCACCCTTCTTTGCGAGCGGCGCACCCTCTATGAGGTGCCACCTGCCGTCCGCGATGCCCAGGTGCTCGTAGAAGGAGCACATCCTGCTCGCACTGCCATCATCGGCAAACGCGGCGCGCGTTGCGGCGCCCTCGCTTTCGAGGAACGAGGCGAGCGAGAACGTCTCTCCCAGCGTGCCATCCTCCATGATGTCGAATTGAAGCGAGTGGACGGGGCGCATGCCGGCCAGCTCGGAGATGGTGTCGAGCATGGCCTGGTCGTAGGCCTGAAAGCCTATCGCCTCGAAGCAATCGCGCATGTACGATGGATCGTCCGCGGCGAGGTTGCGTGCCTCGCCTTCAAGCCGCAGCTCCATGCGCGTGACCTTTCCGGCCCGTCCGGGGAAGACGGCCGCGTACTCGCAGACCCACTCGCGCGGCATGCGCTCTGCCACCGCACGATAGAGCGGTGCGCGCCATGCCTCGCCTATGGCCTCGTAGAACGCCTCTGCAACATCGATTTGCCCCCTGTGCCGACAGTGGATGCCGGGGCGCTGCTGCGGGCCGCCGGCCTCGTCGAGCTCGAACTGAAGCGCGATGGGCGTCTTCCCCGGCCACGCCGTAGCCCAATCGATTGCCGCCTGTGCGGTGGTCTGGCCGTCATCCGCAAGGCGGTCTCCCGGCCGCAGCCCGGGCTGGTAGTTTCCCGAGAGCACATCGTAGCTGGGCTCGCCGAGAAGCGGGAACTCCACGATCACGCATGGCTTGGCGCGGTCGGTCGAGAAGCGCCGGTACGAATCGAGCGCGCGCTCGGGGCCGTCGCCGAAAAGCGCCTCGCGGCGGCCGTCGGCCGTCATGTGCTCGAATATGCTGGCCATGGCCTGCTCGTGGATGCTGTTCCCCACGCGTGCTCCTCGCCGTCGTCCTGCGCTCCGAACCCCATTCTACACGGCCCCATTCTACATGCGCGTGCGGGCTGCCGCAGCCCGCGGGCATGCGGGAAGCCATGATAGACTGAAGGCAGATGCGCTCGTATAGGAGGGAGGCCGTCGTGGCAGAGCGCGAGCTGCATGCCGAATACCTCGTAGTTGGGGCGGGAGCCGCGGGCTGCTCGCTCGGCTATCTGCTTCGCCAGGCGGGTTTCGACGTCCTCATCATCGAGCTCTGCGATCTCTCATCGAAGGATAAGCTTTGCGGCGGCATCCTGGGAGACGGCGCGTTGCAGCAGCTGGAGAAGATCTACGGTGCCGATGCGGCCTGCGAGCTCCCATTGTTTCGTCCGCCGTATCTGAGGAGCCGGTGCCTCGGCCGCGAGATGGTGCAGCGTGCGTATTTCCCGGTGCTTCCGCGCAGGGCCCTCGACAGGTGGCTGCTCGAGCGCTACATCGCATCCGGGGGCGCCGTGCGCAATCTTGTGCGCCCCATCTCCATCTGCGCGCAGGAGCACGCGCTCATCTGCCAGGACCGTTCCGGCGGCGATACGCTGAGGATCACCTACGACACGCTCGTGGGGGCCGATGGAGCCTCCTCGGCGGTGCGCAGGATGCTCACCGGCAGAAAGCAACGCGTCTGCCCCTCGCTCGAAGGCAAGGTCGCCCCTGCAGGCACGAGCATCATCTTCTCGTACGATCTCGTGAGGACGGGATACTGCTGGTATATCCCCACCGGCACCGGGGCCAACGCCGGCTGCGTGATGTACGGCGGATCTGCCCGTGAATGCCGCGCCTGGCTCGATTCCTTCTGCGAGGCGAACGCGCTTGAGTTCCAGGGTGTGCGCGGCGCCCCCATTCCCACGGGCGACGACATCCTGCTCAAGGCGGCGGAAGATGTGTGGCTCGTGGGCGATGCGGCGGGCCTTATCGACCCGCCCACCAGCGGGGGAATCTACCATGCGCTCGCGTCGGCGCGCTGCCTCGCATCGTCGTTGACGGGCGGGGCGCCCTATGAGGAGGCCATGGGCGCCTTCGCGGGGATGATAGCGGGCATGGCCGAGCATATAGGCGAGCTCTCGATGTCCCGCGCCCTCTCCATCCTCGGCGGCGCGCAGGCCGTCCATGGAGGGGAACGCTAAGCCTCTCGGATTTCGGGGGGCGCAGAGACGCGACTGGCGTACTTCGCGTATCATCATCGGAACAGGGAGATGAGCCTCAACGAGGGGCCATCTGCGAGAGGGGATGCGCCTCCATGGAAAAGAACGGCTACGTTCGCATCAAACCCGAGTACCTGCTGCGCGGATGGAAGGGGCTTCCCTATGCCCTCGTGAAGCGCGGCGGCGGGCGGCCGTACTTCATGAAGCCCAACGTCTTCCGCACGGTGCAGTTCTGCAACGGGCGCTTCACCGCCGATAGCCCGGTTTTCATCGGAGGCGGCAAGGAGCACCTGGCAGAGCTCGACAAGTTCGGCCTCATCGAGTACCTTGACGAGCCCGGCAACCTGCTGCCCGACCAGGAGTACCGCTATTTCGACAACCGCTACCTCACGCGCGTGCACTGGTCGCTCACCGGGCACTGCAACTACCGCTGCAGGCACTGCTACATGAGCGCGCCGCACGCGGCGCTGCCGCATCCCACCACCGAGCAGTGCCTCGACATCGCCGACCAGATTGCCGATTGCGGCATCATGCGCGTCTCGCTCACGGGCGGCGAACCCCTCATCCGCAGGGATTTCCTGCGGATCGTGGACCATATCCTCGAGCGCGGCATGAGAATCGACGTCATCATGACCAATGGGGCCCTCGTGGACGAGGCCCTGCTCGATGCGCTCGACGCGCGCGGCTGCCACCCCGAGTTCAACATGAGCTTCGACGGTCCCAAGCCGTGGCATGACTGGCTGCGCGGCGTCGAGGGCGCCCACGAATCCGTGCGCCGTGCGCTCGCGCTCTGCCATGAGCGGGGTTTCGTCACGGGCACCGAGCTCGTGCTCCACAAGGGCAACATCGGCACGCTGCGCGAGAGCGTGAACATGCTCGGCGAGCTGGGCGTGAGCTCGCTCAAGGTGAATCGCCTCAACTGCGTGGGGGAGGGGGAGGCCCTCTCCGAATACGCGCTCACCGCACAGGAGGAGTTCGAGGCGTACCTCGACTACATCCCCCACTACCTCGAGGACGGCATGCCCGTGCCCATCCTCTCGCTCTCCGGGGTCTTCAGGGCCTTCGAGGGCGAGCTCTCGGTGGGCGCGGAGCGCAATCCCGAGGACGGGGATTGCGGCCGTCTGCCGATCTGCGCATCGGCGCGCACCACGATGTATCTGGGTCCCGACGGGCGCATCCTTCCCTGCATCCCCATGTCGGAGCGCGATACCACGAGCGAGCTGTTCCCGCAGGTGGGCAGCACGACCCTTGCCGAGGCGCTCTCCGATTCGTTCTACCTGGACTTTATCTCGACGACGCTCGACGACTATCTGGCGCACAACCCGACCTGCGCGGCGTGCGCGTACAAGAATCGCTGCGGCGGAGGCTGCCGCGGTCGCGCTGTCGATGCCAACGGCGGCTCCGATCTGCTTGATAGGGATCCGGATGCCTGCCTCATCTTCAAGGGCGGCTACTACGACAGGGTGAAGAAGCTCATCGATGCGTACGAGGCGGCCAAATGACGGATGGCGCCGCCGAGGCGATCCTTCCCGATGCGGAGCGCATCCCGCATGTTGCCGCCCTGAAGCGCATCTTCGAGCTTTGGGTGATGGACAGGGGCTTCCACGACGCCTACCTCGCCGATCCCGCGCGTGCGCTTGCGGCGACGGGGCTCGATGTAGATCCGGAGGCCGTCCGCACGGTGCTCCTGCGCACCCTTCCCGAAGGCGCGGCCGGCTGGGACGATGCTGACAGGCTGCCCGAGACCTTCACCTGATATAGGGAGTATGTCGAGGACAGGGCCCGCGGGAATGTGCTTGCACGGACGCGCGAGCTGCCCGTCGAGCCCCGCTTCCGCGACTGGGCTCTGTGGCAGATCCGCCGCTGCGATCGCGAGATGGGCGCGCGGGGCCGCTTCATGGCTCATCTCCCCATGGCGTTCGAACTCTCGAGCGGCTGCTCGGTGGGGTGCCCTTTCTGCGGGCTCTCAGCCGAAGGCTCGCCGGGTTGTATCGCCATACGGACGAGAACGCCGGTCTTTGGAGGGATGTCCTGGCGGCAGCCCATAGGGTCGTGGGGGAGTGCGTCGGCAAGGCCCCCTGCTACTACGCCACCGAGCCCCTGGATAACCCCGATTACGAGCTCTTCCTCGAAGACTATCTCGCCGAGTTCGGCCGTGTGCCGCAAACCACCACGGCGGTGGCGCTGCGCAACATCGAGCGTACGCGGCATCTCCTGCAGTGGGGGCAAGCCGTCCGCGAGCACTTCGACCGCATCTCGGTGCTGAGCAGGGCGGACTTCGATGCGATCATCTCGGCGTTCACGCCAGAGGAGCTCATCTTCACCGACCTTTTGTCGCAGTTCAGGGAGGCGCCCATCAGCACCTTCATACAGGCGGGGCGCAATCGCGACGACAGCCAAGGCATCGGAAGCACCATCGCATGCGTGAGCGGCTTCGTAGTGAACATGTTCGAGCGCAGCGTGCGCCTGGTGACGCCCGTCGCCGCGAGCGACGAGCATCCAACCGGCGAGCAGATCTTTGACACCGCGACGTTTACCGATGGCGTGAGCTTCGAAGACGTGCTGCGCGAGATGATCGAGCGCCATATGCAAACGACGATCGGTTTGGCCGATCTGTTCGCTACCGCGCGCTAGGCTCCAAATCCCAGGCTCTCCAGCACCTTCCGCGCGCGGTCGTAGTATCCGCTCAGGAAGAAACGGCAGGCATTGCGATCGCGGCCCATGGGGTCGGGCGCGCCGTTCTCGTCGACCGCCTTCGCCCGGCAGCAGCCCAGGCAGCGGGTTTTGTTAGCGCACTCCCCGCATGCGGCGTTGCGATACGCTGGGCACACCGGCTACCACCTTGAAGATGCCGCCCAAGGCGAGCTGCGGCACCGGTGCTGGACGCGCAGGAGCTCGATGACGCCGAGCTCGCAAAGGTTGTGGGCGGCGGCGAGGGCTTATGCGTCATCGTGGGACTGTATGACGATGTTGATGCTGACTGCGGACATCCCGAGGGCTATGCGTGCGCCTGGCTCGGGGTCTCCTTCGGCTAGGTTTTAATCGTTCAAGGCCGCTTGCTCGCTGCTCACCGCAGATAACGCCCGCGCCCCTCGCAGCTCGTGCGGTTGCGAGGGGCGTGGGTTCGCTTTGTCCGTTATGACGTGTTCCGTCAACTAGGCTGCCTGCGGCATGTGGCCGTTCCTCGATTATTCGGAAGGCGATCGGGGCGGTCCCGAAAGACGGCGACCTGCTCGAGAGCGTATCATGAAACGACAGGGCCTTGTCTTTCGTGCGGGGATGGCTCTTGGCTCGATCGGGAGATGGGATCGTTCGCGGCACAGTCAACGACGTGGGCTGCAGTGCTTGCCGAGGCGGGATGCTACGCTTTTCTCGAGCCAACCGCCTCGCGTGCGGTCGATGCTGCGTTGGAGCCCTGCTCCAAAGCGGCAGCGCTGGTGGCCGGGAGTGCGCGCCAAGATCTGCAGAGCCTCTGCCTCTCAAGGCTTGCGACCGTCTACGAGCGACCGCTCATCCGGCTTGCCCTGCGCCGAGGCGAACTCTCCGAAACGCTCGCGCTCAACGCCGGGGGGGCAGTGCCAGGGCGATGCACGACATTGCCGGGCGCGTCCGGGATGAGGTCGCTGCATGCGCTGGCACCAAGCTTCATGAGCAGCTCGCCTTCGCCCCCGCCTACGAGGTCGCCATCGCGCGCATCTTCTCCGCGGCCGTCTCCGAGCTCTTGGAGCGCCTGCTATCCCAGCGCGGCGCAGTCTCCGCGAAGCTGCTGGAGGGCCGTCCCATCACCCGCATCGAAGGGGTTTCCGCCCATGGCGCCGATCCCCATCGCCACGGGCGCCTGGTCATGCGCGTGGATACCGATGCTGGGTCGTTTTACTACAAGCCCCACGACTGCGCGCTCGACGTGCTCTACGGCGAGCTTGTCTCCGCTTGGCTGCCCGACAGGACCCGGGCGGCATCGGTCGTCCAGGGGGATGGATTCGCGTTCGTCGAGCAGCTTGTTCCCGAGGAGCTTGCCGGCATAGCGGGCCTTCGTGCGTACTGGCGGCACCTCGGGTGCCTCGCGGCCTTCTTCCACGGCCTCGGCAGCCGTGATATGACTGTCGACAACCTCATGTGCTGCGGCGCGCGTCCTGCTGTGCTCGATCTCGAAACCCTGCTCGTAGGCGAGATGAGCTTCGAAGGCGAGTCGGTGGCCAAGGATGAAGCGGTTAGGGATGTGCCGGCGAAGCAGCTGGCGGATTCCGTTGTGTGCACCGCGGTCCTGCCGCTGCACGTGAGCGGTCTGGTCGCCTCGCCGCTTGTTGCGGACAACGCGTCAGGCACCTGCCTGCCCCGCGTGAACGGCGTGTCTGCAACAGTGCGGGGGTTCGAGAGGATCTTCATCGAGGGCTTCGAGGAGGGCTACCGCCGTCTCATGCGCCATCGCGACGAGATTCTTGTGATGATCGGGCGCTATAGCGATGCCACCTGCCGGCAGATTCTGCTCAACACGCAGGCCTATACCAAGACGCGTGCCCTGTTGTTCAGCCCCCAGGCGTTATCCGATGCGTCCAAGCGCGATGCGGTGCTCGCCGAGCTCAACGCGGCGTACGGCGTCTTTCCTACGGAGCTGCGACAGACGGTCGCCGAGCCCGATTCAAGTGCCCTTCTGGAGGGTGATATCCCGTATTATTGCGCCAGGGCAAACTCGCGCATGCTCTTCGCGGGCGATGGGCGCCTGCTGGGAGAGCTGCTCGCGCGCTCGCCCCTCGAGGTTGCCGCGACGCGCCTCGAACGCCTCTCCGAGGAGGAGCTGCGCTTCGAGCTCGACTTGATCGAACGGTGCCTGGCGGCGGCACTGTCGGAAGGAGGCCGATCATGATCCGTGTGGTCTCGTTCATCGGCTCGGCCGCAGGAGACGCGTCGCATACCAAGGAGCTCTCCGACCGCCTTGCGAAGGTGCTCTCGGAGCAGGCCGATGTGCGCGGGGAGACGATCTCCTATGAGTGCATGACCGCGGACAACCTGCGTATCTCGTTCTGCCGCTCGTGCAACTCATGCTTCGGCACGGGTACATGCCCGCTGGATGATGCCGACGATATCGGCGACCTCAAGCGCCGCATGCTCGAGGCCGACATCATCCTGTTCGGGACGCCCGTGTACCTTGCGGAGATGTCCGGCGCCGCCAAATGCGTGCTCGACCGCATCTCATTCTGGTCGCATAGGCTCGAGCTTGCCGGGAAGGCGGGCATGGCGCTCGTCACCGCATCCAACAACCACGGCCCGGAGGTGGAGCAGCGCCTGCGCGAGCTTCTGCAGCTCATGGGGCTCTCGATGCCCGAGGGGCTCTGCCTGCAGCTGCATGCCCGCCCGCATCTTGGCAATCCCGAGGAGGCAGAACCGCTCATCGCGGATGCCGCGGCACGGCTGCTCGATGCCTGGGATGACCCCGCGGCGTGCCTTACGGAGCTGCAGGAGCTGTATTGGAAGGGTCTGGCGCTCAAGACGCGCCGTGCGATGATGCGGCATTACCTTTCCGGTGCGAAGGTGAGTGCGGAGACGCTGGTGCTGGACGAGCGCCGTATTGCCAGCTATGAGTCGTTTGCGGATTACGTGCGGCGGTGCCGTGAGGAGGCTCAAGGGGATAGTAGATGGCTTGACAAAGGAGGTGGTTCCTTTTGTCAGCCTGCTGGCCAATAGTCAGGTTCAGCGTTAGGAAAACCCACCTGCCAAGATGAACTGGCAGGTGGGTTCATGTATCCGAAGGGCATGTTGAGCGGGGAGATCCTAGAAGCCCCTGCTTCCCGTAAGGCCGAGGTATGCGCACGCATAGCCCTCATGCTCATCGCAATCCGCCACAACGTCGCTTCCGCCGCCGATGAGGTAGCAATAAGTGCCGCCTCCCGCCACGGCCTCGAGCTCATCGTCGCTCAGCTCGTGCTCGCCGAGCATGGCCTCGCGTCCATCCGCAAAGGTGAACGGAATCCCCGCCTCTGCCGCAAGCTTTCCGATCGTGGCGTCGAAGACGGCCTGCCCGTCGGCCTTGTTGCCCTCGTATGCTGCCACAAGCTCCCGGAGCTTCGTCTGAAGCTCCTTATCGCCGCGCAGCATCTCCTCGAACTTGCTGGCATTCTCGTTTGCCATGCTCAATTCTTTTCTGTAGTGGTTTAGAAGCTGACGCCCACGTAGGAGCATGCATGCCCAATGTACGCGTTGTTCTGGCATTCGGCCTCGACCTCATTGGATCCGCCGATCATGTAGCAGGCGCCGTAACCGCCGGCCACGGCGTCGAGTTCGGTATCGCTCAGCTCGCGGCCGGCGAGCGCGAAGCTGCGTGCATCCTCGAAGCTGATGGGAAGCCCGGCCTCAGCAGCCAGCTTGCCGATCGTGGCATCGAAGACGGCCTGCTCGTCGGCCTTATCGCCCTCGTAGGCTGCCGCGAGCTCCTGCAGCTTGGCCTGCAGCTCCTTGCTGCCGCGCAGCATTTCCTCGAACTTGCTCACATTCTCGTTTGCCATAATAGAATCCTTTCTTATCTCGATCGGGCATTTTGCCGAACCGGTTTACAGAGTATCCCAAATCTCCTCGATATATGCCAAGGTGTCTGCGCGCAGCTGGGGGTCTTCCGCCAGCGAGAAGATCTCGAGCACACGCTCCATCGACGTTCCCTTCTGCTTGAGCAGCGGGAGCGCTTGGTCCAACACCGCGCGGATCTCGTCGCTCAAAACGCCGCCCGCTATCTGCGCGAGCAGCTCGTCGGGAATCTCGATGCCTTCGACCGGGGTGTCTTTCATGGTCGGTGCCTCCTATCGGAAAAGGGCGTCAGATGGTTTTGGTTGCCTATCTGATGATATGCGCTGCGACATGTTGCATCCGGCTACCGCCTCGAATTTCGTTATCCGAGAGCTCGATCTGCTTGCAAAAACGTCCAGATCGATCACGAGAGCCTATCTGCAGGTGCCTACCACGCAGCCTCGAAGCGCGCAAGGATATCTGCCACCTTGGTCTCGCCTATGGTGTAGCCGAGGTCGTTGAGGCTCGAGATGAGCTTCATGAGCTCGGCCTTTCCCTCTGCGAGCGTCATGCCGGCAGATCGGAAATCCTTCGCCAGGCTCTCGGCCGTGATCTCCACATCCGCTCCGCCTGCAACGCCTTCCAGCATCTCGTCCGAAAGCTCCATTCCTTCGAATGATTTCTCGGACATACCGTGCTCCTTCCATCGGTTTCATACCTCTTCGCTTCCGAATCAGACGCGGGGGCATCTGGATTCGAAAAACGTTCCATCTGGTGATTGTTACGTTATTAATCCCTGCCTCGTCTCATGAACCCGGGCTTTTGCTCGAAGATCCCCTCTGGTACGAGGGCGAGGCCGTTACTGGGGCTGCCGTCTTTGCTGCGTTCGTTTGCTGCAACGGCACACCGCTGTTGGTTTCATTATCGTGGGACGGCAGTCGGCGCCGACGCGTATGGTAGGTACTGTAAGAAGCCGCATCGGGCATCGCAAAAGGAGGCCGTCATGTCGCTGGAGAATGTCGAACGGTTCGAAAGGCTGCTGAAGGAGGACGAGGGACTGCAAGCGAAGCTCGCCGCCGCCACCAAGGCATACGATGGCGCAGAGACGGACGAGGCCATGTTCGAGGGGCTCCTGGCGCCGATCGCCGCGGACGCCGGCCTGCCCTTCACGCTTGACGAGGCCCGTGCCCACGCATCCACCTGCCGAAATCTGAGCGACTCCAAGCTCGATACCGTGGCCGGAGGCAGCAGCTGCTGCTACATCGTGGGCGGTGGCTCCGAACCGGATGCGGGTTACGTAGATTACGAGAATGGCGGCGCGTGCGCGTACGTCGGACTGGGGCTTGCCCATTGGGACTGATAGCAGGTTGCTGCAGGAGGGGCGAGTCCTGCCTTACAATCCGAGAGGGGCTGGGGATGTTGCCCGGCCGAGAGGGAAGGTGACCGAATCCCTTGCCCTCCAGCCTGATCTGGGTAATGACTATGACCCATAGATGTAATGACGCCGCCTCTGAGCTGCCGTTTTTTGCTGTCCACAAGAGTGCACGGAGGGTGGTCCACGAGGTCAAAGGTCAGTGCACTAGACTGTCTGGGCTGGGCTCCGAATCGGCGAGCGGTTGTCGCGTTCCGCACGGCCCCGCATATGCCGCGCGAGCCGTCGCTCTATGACCCGTCGTGGTCCCCGGACTTCCAGTGGTCGAGGGTCGGCAGGAGCGCCCCCATGAACGAGACCGCCTCGTCCAGGCTCACGCCCGTGGCCTCCACGAGGTAGGGGGCCGAGGTCTCGATCACGTCGTCCATGGTCTCGTAGGCGAAGGTGCCCTGGTCGTAGCACCACTTGCAGTACGCGGGGTTCTCGGTGCCGTCGGCGTCCGCGCCCCGCTCCATGTGGGGCACTGAGAAGGGCGTGCCGCAGCACTGGCATGCGGGCTCTGACGGCAGGTCGAGGAGCTGCATGACGGGGACGCCGAGCGCCGAGGCGAGGAGCTTGGTCATGTCGATGCTCGGCGTCGTCTCGCCCGTCTCCCAGCGGCTGATGGCCTGACGGGTCACATAGACCTTCCGTGCCAGCTCCTCCTGCGTCAACCCGGCTTCCTTGCGAGCCTGTGTGAGTGCGTCTTTGGTTGCCATGATGTGCTCCTTTCCCGTGTCTGTGGTTCGAAGGTACTACCCAAATACCCCTGCGTCACGCAACGGCTTGTTGCGCTCTCAGCTGTTTTGGACCGACCGAGGCCAAATCCCCGTGGGGTGCGCGTAAGGCACGAAGATCATGCTGTCATACGGACTCGACGGCTCCCGTTTGACCCGGTACGTCTGCGGCAGCACGTACATGAGCGGGCTGAATCCCTCGCCGACGCTGCCCATCATGATGGGGCCGTCGATGCAGGCGCGCAGGGGAGAGCTGTCGGGGACACGCGCGAAGTCGAGCCAGCAGCGCTCGTATCCGCAGGTAGCGGCTGCGTGGGCGAGCGGGTCGTGCGAGTAGAACGTGTGCGTCATGCGCCCGTCTCCCTTGGGCAGGTTGACCTCGGCCCTGAAGAAGTCGGTGCCGATCGCGTAGTACGCCCCGCCCAGCTCGTCGGCGAGCAGATTTCCCATCACCTTGGCATCGGGCCCGTAGGCGCCGGTCTGCTCGATGTGGCCGTTATGCGCAGAGACGAGGATGCACGGGTTGCCGCGCTGCTCCTCCTGTTCGAGGATCCACAGCGCGTTCTCCGCCATGAAGCGGTCCCGCAGCCCGTAGCCGTCGGGGGAGTTGGCGGCCCTTCCCAGCTCGTCGTTCTGGAGGAGGCATTCGACCAGGTGGAGCGCGAGGCGCGTGTCCTCATCTTCTGGCAGCGCTTCGAGCTGTTGTCGGGCTGCCTCGTACGTCGTCTTGACGAGGTTCCGGTCGAGGCCGTCGGGATGCTCGTCGCGCAGTTGCCCAAGGCTCTCGAGACCCGCGGTGTCAAGCCCACGTGCGCGCATCCTCTCAAGAAGGAGCTGGTGGCTGTGCTCATAGCTCTGCAGGTCGAAGCCGTAGAAGCGCAGGTCATCGCCCGGGGCGGCGGTCTCGTTATACGCGCGCATCCACGAGATGAGCTCCGCCATCTGATCGGTGCGGTAGAGGGAAAAGTCGAGGTTGCCAACCGCCTCCTCGAGCGTGCCCTCGCCGCCGTGTATGTAGCGGTTGACCAGCTCGCAGCTCCCGGCGTCCGCCTCCAATGCGAAGGCGCGTACCCCGTGGCGCTCCACCAGCACCTTGAGCACGTCGAGCTTAAGCTCTTGGAACTCCCTGTTGCCATGGGTTGCCTCGCCGAGGGCCACGACGCGCGTCCCCGCGGGAATCTCGATGCTCGAGACCTCCGCCGCGTACCGCGCGAACTCGTCCGCGTCTGCGGACGGCCCGGTGCCAAAGCCGCCGAACCGCGACCAGACGCCCCCGGCTATGACGCATGCCGCAAAGACCGCGAGCACAGCAACGAGGCATCCGCCCCTCTTGACGTTCCT
>SUUD01000092.1 GCA_015062715.1 Olsenella sp.
CTTCCTCGGCGTCCACACGCCGCAGGACGTCCTCGTCGCCATCCTCGAGGCGGCGCTCATCATCGCACTCGCGGAGCGGCTCGAGCCCTGGCTCGAGGAGGCGGACGACGCGCGCGCCTTCTATGTGCTCGACGCAGGTGCCATCGTCACCCTGGCCTTCCTCGCCTTCGTCACCTTCAAGCCCTATCCCGAGGGCGAGGCGCCCCTGGACATGCTGCTCGACGCCTACGAGGCCGCCGGACTCCTCTTCGGCGTGGCCGTGGGCTGGTGGCTCGAGCGCCGCTACGTGGGCTTCGAGGTCGAGGGCAGCGCCCGCGAGAAGGTCGTGCGCGTGCTTGTGGGCGTCGTGCTGGTCGTCGCCGTGCGCTATGGCATAGCCGCCCCGCTCGGCGACGTCTTCGGCGAGACCTGGAAGGACTTCCTCAAGGCCGCCCTTCCCGTCATCGCGGGCGTCGCGGGCGTGCCGGCGCTGTTCCCGCTCATCCACAAGAGGCTCGGCTAGGCCTCCCTACCAGGCCACGACTTCCTCGAGCGAGGCGACGAGCCCCTCGAGTCCCCTCGCGTCCGCCTCGTCAAAGCGTGCGGGCGACGTCGAGTCGAGATCGAGCACCGCAACCACCCGTCCGTTCGCATGGATGGGCACCACGATCTCGCTCCTCGAGGCGCTGTCACAGGCGATGTGGCCCGGGAAGGCGTGGACGTCGGGCACCAGCTGAGTGGCGTCCTGCTCCCAGGCAGTCCCGCAGACGCCCCGGCCGCGCGCTATCTCCACGCAGGCGACCTTGCCCTGGAAGGGCCCGAGCAAAAGCCGCGTGGAGTCACTCTCGTCCACCAGATAGAACCCCGCCCAGCTCACGTCGTCCATCGACTCCATGACGAGGGCCGACGCGTTGGCAAGGGCAGCCACCCAGGAGGGACATCCCTCGCAGAGCGCCCGTGCCTGTGCGGCGAGCAGCGCGTAGTCGGTCATGATGCCTCCCCTACCTCACGCAGGCGGCCACGGCGGAGGCCACCACGTCCGCGACGCCCTTGTCCAGGGCAGAGGGGACGATGTGCTCGCGGGACAGTTCGCTGGCAGGGACGTAGTCGGCGATGGCGTGGGCCGCGCCAACCTTCATCTCCTCGGTGATCTGCGGAGCCCGCGCCGCGAGCGCCCCCTTGAAGATGCCGGGGAACACCAGCACGTTGTTGATCTGGTTGGGGAAGTCGGAGCGGCCGGTGGCCACCACGGCGGCACCCCCGGCGAGGGCCTCGTCGGGCATGATCTCGGGCGTGGGGTTGGCCATGGCGAAGACGATCGGGTCGGGTGCCATCGAGGCAACCATCTCGCGCGTCACGAGCCCCGGCGCCGAGACGCCCACGAAGGCGTCGGCACCCACGAGCGCGTCGGCGAGCGAGCCGGTGACATGGGCCTTGTTCGAGATGCGCGCCATCTCCTGCTTGGCCTCGTTCATGCCCCCGCGGCCCTCGACGATCGCACCCCGGCGGTCGCAGACCACCACGTCGCCAAAGCCCATGCGCAGCAGCAGCTTGGCGATGGCGATGCCCGCCGCGCCGGCGCCCGAGATCACGACCCTGAGCGAGCCCATCTCGCGGCCGGTCACCCGCATGGCGTTGATGAGGCCCGCGGCGGCCACCACGGCCGTTCCGTGCTGGTCGTCGTGGAACACGGGGATGTCGCACAGCTCCTTCAGGCGCCGCTCGATCTCGAAGCAGCGGGGCGCCGCGATGTCCTCGAGGTTGATGCCGCCAAAGCTCTTGGAGATGAGCTGGATGGTGCGGACCGCCTCGTCGACGTCGTGGGTGTCGATGCACAGCGGGAACGCGTCGACGCCGCCGAACTCCTTGAACAGCAGGCACTTGCCCTCCATGACGGGCATGCCGGCGGCGGGGCCGATGTCGCCCAGGCCGAGCACCGCCGTGCCGTCGGTGATGACGGCGACCAGGTTGTGGCGGCGCGTGAGGTCCCACGAGCGCTCGTAGTCCGCGGCGATGACGCGGCAGGGCTCGGCGACGCCCGGGGTGTAGAGCAGGGCAAGGTCCTCCGCAGTGGTGGCGTGCGCCCGCGCAACGACCTCGATCTTTCCGGAAAGCTCCTCGTGAAGCGCAAGGCTGCGCGCGTTGACGTCACCCACTAGACCATCTCCTCGGGGCGGAACACCTCGTCGAACGCCTCCGCCGTCATGAGCCCCAGCTCCAGGGTGGCCTCGCGCAGGCTCTTGCCCTCCTCGTAGGCCTTGTGCGCGACCTTGGCCGCGTTCTCGTAGCCGATGTGGGGGTTGAGGCAGGTCACGAGCATGAGGGAGTTGTGCAGGTTGTGGTGCATGCGCTCGCGGTTGGCGGTGATGCCGCACACGCAGCGTTCGTCGAACGAGGCGATGGCGTCGCCCAGCAGGCGTACCGACTGCAGGTAGTTGTAGGCCAGCACCGGCATGAAGACGTTGAGCTCGAAGTTGCCCTGGCTGGCGGCCATGCCCACGGCCACGTCGTTGCCCATGACCTGCACGGCCACCATGGTGACGGCCTCGCACTGGGTGGGGTTGACCTTGCCGGGCATGATGGAGCTGCCGGGCTCGTTCTCGGGGATGTGGATCTCGCCCAGGCCCAGGCGCGGCCCGCTCGCGAGCCAGCGCACGTCGTTGGCGACCTTCATCATGTTGGCGGCCAAGGCCTTGACGGCGCCATGGCTCATGACCAGGGCGTCCTTGGCCGTGAGGGCGTGGAACTTGTTGGGGTCGGTGCGGAAGGGCTCGCCGGTGAGCTCGGCCACCTTGCGGGCGACCAGCACGTCGAAGCCGTCCGGCGCGTTGAGGCCCGTGCCCACGGCGGTGCCGCCCAGGGCGAGCAGATACAGCGGCTCGCACGTCGCGACGATGCCGTCGCGCGCGTTGTCGACCAGCCCGAGCCAGCCGTGGATCTCCTGCGAGAAGGCGATGGGCACGGCGTCCTGCAGGTGGGTGCGGCCGCTCTTGACCACGCCCTCGTTCTCGACCTCGAGGTGCTCGAGGGTCGTGATGAGCTGCTCGGCCGCCGGCAGGAGCCGCTCGCGCAGGGCGAGCACGGCGGCGATGTGCATGGCCGTGGGATAGGTGTCGTTGGACGACTGCGAGCGGTTGACGTGGTCGTTGGGGTGCACCGGCCGCTCGAGCGTGACGCCCCGCTCGGCCGCGAGCTGGTTGGCGCGGTTGGCGATGACCTCGTTCACGTTCATGTTGGACTGGGTGCCGGAGCCCGTCTGCCACACCTTGAGCGGGAAGTTGCCCTCGAGCCTGCCCGCCAGAAGCTCGTCGCACGCGTCGCAGATGAGCTCGCCGGCCGCCGGGTCAAGGACGCCCAGCTCGACGTTCGCGAGCGCCGCCGCCTTCTTGAGGATACCGAAGGCCCGGATGATCTCGTCCGGCATGGTCTCGGTGCCAATGGGGAAGTTCTCGAGGCTGCGCTGCGTCTGCGCGCCCCACAGGGCCTGCGCGGGAACGCGCATCTCGCCCATCGAGTCGTGCTCTATGCGGTACTGCTCCATGTCCCCTCCTCGGTCTCGTTTGCAATCCAGAACATCATAGGGCAGGTGATGGCGACGGCAGGCCTCGACGGGAGATGTGCGCAAAAGGACGTATCCGACGGGCGCGTGCAGCCGGAGTGATAACAATTGGGAAACGGGCCGCACAACCTCGGCTCCTCCCCCGCCGATGTGGCTATTCTGGATTGGTCCGACCGTGCGGGCAGGGTGCCCGCCGAGCAAGAAGGAGTCACAAGATGGCACGGGTCTACAACTTCTCCGCTGGTCCCGCCGTGCTCCCCGAGGAGGTCCTCGAGGAGTGCCGCGAAGAGATGCTCGACTACCGCGGCTGCGGCATGTCCGTCATGGAGATGAGCCATCGATCTTCGGTCTTCCAGCAGATCATCGATGAGGCAGAGGCCGACCTCCGCTCGCTCATGGGGATTCCCCAGAACTACAAGGTCCTGTTCCTGCAGGGCGGCGCCTCCCAGCAGTTCTCGGCGGTGCCGATGAACCTGTGCGGCCTGCCCGGCGCCTCGCGCAAGGCCGACTACATCGTCACCGGCCAGTGGGCCAAGAAGGCCTGCCAGGAGGCCGCGCGCTTCGTCGACGCCCAGGCCATCGCCAGCAGCGCCGACGAGACCTTCTCCTACATCCCCGACTGCACGGACCTCCCCGTGCGCGAGGACGCCGACTACGTCTACATCTGCGAGAACAACACCATCTACGGCACCGTCTTCCACGAGCTGCCCGACACCAAGGGCAAGGTGCTCGTGTCCGACGTGAGCTCGATGTTCCTCTCCCAGCCGCACGACGTCGAGAGGTACGGCGTCATCTACGGCGGCGTCCAGAAGAACGTCGGCCCCGCCGGCCTGGTGATCAGCGTCATCCGCGAGGACCTCATCCCGCAGGAGGACCTGCCGGGCGTCCCCACCATGCTCCAGTGGAAGACCCAGGCAGATGCCGGCTCGCTCTACAACACCCCCAACTGCTGGGCCATCTACGTCTGCGGCAAGGTCTTCAAGTGGATCGCCGCCAAGGGCGGCCTCGAGGCCATGCAGAAGCTCAACGAGGCCAAGGCCAAGGTCCTCTACGACTTCCTCGACGCGTCCGAGCTCTTCCGCGGCACCGTGCGCACCTGCGACCGCTCGCTTATGAACGTCCCGTTCGTCACGGGTGACAAGGACCTCGACGCCAAGTTCGTCAAGGAGGCCGCTGCCGCCGGCTTCGTCAACCTCAAGGGCCACCGCTCCGTGGGCGGCATGCGCGCGTCCATCTACAACGCCATGCCCATCGAGGGCGTCGAGGCGCTCGTCGACTTCATGGGCGCCTTCGAGGCCGCCAACAAGTAAGGAGATCCAGATGCACAAGGTCCACTGCATGAACGTCATCGCCAAGGTCGGCACCGACGAGCTGGGCGACGGCTACCAGATAGTCGACGACATCGAGGGTGCGGACGCCATCATGGTGCGCAGCGCCAAGCTGCACGACACCACCTTCCCCGCGTCGCTGCTCGCCATCGGCCGCGCCGGCGCCGGCGTCAACAACATCCCGCTCGACCGCTGCGCCGACGAGGGCATCGTCGTCTTCAACACCCCCGGCGCCAACGCCAACTCCGTGAAGGAGACCGTCATCGCCGCGCTGCTCATGGCGTCGCGCGACTACGTGGGCGGCATCGAGTGGGTTCGCGAGAACAGCGACGACCCCGAGGTCGGCAAGGCCGCCGAGAAGGCCAAGAAGCAGTTCTCCGGCAACGAGATCGCCGGCAAGACGCTCGGCGTCATCGGCCTTGGCGCCATTGGCGCCATGGTCGCCAACGCCGCCCGCAGCCTTGGCATGAAGGTCCTTGGCTACGACCCGTACCTCTCGATCAAGGCCGCCTGGAGCCTCGACCGCCACGTCAAGCACGTCACCAACCTCGACGACGTCCTCGCCGCGAGCGACTTCATCACCATCCACGTCCCCGCCACGCCCAAGACCAAGGGCATGATCGGCCGCGACGAGATCGCGAAGATGAAGGACGGGGTCACCTTCCTCAACTTCTCGCGCGACTCGCTCGTTGACGAGCAGGCCATGGCCGAGGCGCTCGACGACGGCCACGTGGCCAAGTACGTCACCGACTTCGCCAACTCCGTGTCGGCCAACATGAAGAACGCCATCGTCCTGCCCCACCTGGGAGCCTCCACCGACGAGGCCGAGGACCGCTGCGCGATCATGGCCGCCCGCGAGCTCAAGGACTACATCGAGAACGGCAACATCGTCAACTCCGTCAACTTCGGCGAGTGCGACCTTGGCCCCATCACGGCCGACGCCCGCGTCGCGGTCATCCACAAGAACGTCCCTAACATGATCGGCCACATCACCAGCGTCCTCTCGGGAGCCGGGGTCAACATCGAGAACATGACCAACAAGAGCACCGGGGAGCGCGCCTACACCCTCATCGAGATCACGGGCGAGGTCGACCCCGAGGTCGCCGACCAGATCGCCGCCATCGACGACGTCGTGCGCGTGCGCATCATCAGGGCGGCCAAGTAGGCTATAGTCTCTTTCCGTATGCTTGCTCGGCCGCAGGGCGGGGATACCCACCTTGCGGCCGAGGTCGTTTTGCCGGCCCGTCGCGCTAGGAGTCGCCATGCTCTCCAGGATCCACTGCCTGTATCCTCAGGCGCTCGTGATACTGCTCGTGATCGCAACCCTGCGGCACCTCCAGGCCCAGCGCCGCCAGCACCGCGCGCAGCGGTTGGGCACCATGCTGTGGGTGTACCTGTTCGCCATCGTCCTCGAGCTCTCCTACTCGGCCTGCCTGCTGGGCAACGTGGCGTGTGACCCGCTCACCTGGTACGTGACCTGCACGCTGCTGGCCGCCCTTGCCCTCGTGGTGCTCAGGCGAGACGACCTCATCGACAAGACCCTGCGTTCGATGGTGACGAGCGAGGACGAGCTCGCCCGCGCCCGCGCGGGCCATCGCACGACCTCCGTCGCCGCGGTGGCGGGAGCCAGCGTCGCCACGGTGGCCGCCTGCGTCCTCGCCCGCGTCCTGCTGGGCGTGCCGCTCTCGCCCGCCGAGCTCGCCCCGCTGGTGGCGGCCGGCATTGCCCTGCCCGTCGTCTTCGTGCTGCTCAGCCGAGGCAACGGCCTTGCCTCGGCCCTCGCCTCGATGGCGGTCGTGGCGGTCGGCGTCGTGCAGGCCCATATGGCCGCCGCCGGCCAGGACTTCTCGGTCATGCGCGACATGGGCGCGCTCTTCTCGGGCTTCGTGCGGGGCGAGACCCCGCTCGCACTCACCCGGGCCGCGCTCGTCCCCATCGTCCTGTGCGGGGTGGCCGTCGCCCTGTGCTCGGTGCTCTTCCGGCTCCCCACCGTCGTGGACGCCTCCGGCGAGGAAGAGGCGCCGCAGGAGGACGAGGTCCCGCAGGACGACGCCGACCCCCGCCAGCTTCCGGACGCTGAGCAGGACGTGGCCGAGGAGGCCCCCGCCGATGAGGCGCCAGCGACCGACGAGGCGGCGCCGCAAGATGAAGAGTCTGTCGGCTAGCCGCCCCGCGCCACGGCAGGGGTTACCATCTACCTCGTCATGCTAGCGAGTCTCGACATACCGCCCATCGTCCGCCTGCTGCTGAGGGTGCTCCCTCCCGCCATGGGCGTCATCGTGCTCGTCGCGTCGCTGCTGCGCCATCGTGACTCCTACCCCAGCTCCTCGCGTTCGACGCGCTACTGGGTCATCCTCTACATCGCCCTGCTCTCGGTGGCCGCGGTGAGCTGCGTCACGGGCGTCGTGCGCGCCGACACCCTCGCCGTGCTCGCGTTCTCGCTCGTCACCACCCTTGCCGGTCTGCTCGTGTCATCCCGTAACGAGCTGCTCGACCTTGTCGACGACCTTCCGACCGCCCGGCGCATGGCATGGCGGTCGACCCTGCGCGTGGCCGCGTTCTCCAACGCCGTCGGCATGTCCTACCTGGCGCTCGAGATTCCCTGGAACACCTACGGGGTGCCCAC
>SUUD01000093.1 GCA_015062715.1 Olsenella sp.
GCCTGGAGTTCCCGGTGGTCTTCGTGGCGGGCATGGAGGACGGGATCTTCCCGCACGTCACCTACAACGGCGACCCTGCGTCCATCGAGGAGGAGCGCCGCCTCGCCTACGTCGCCATCACGCGCGCCGAGAAGCGGCTCTACCTCACGCACGCCGCGACCAGGCGCACCTATGGCTCGACGCAGGCAAACCCGCGCAGCCGCTTCGTCAACGAGATTCCCGAGCAGCACCTCAAGCCGGTGGGCATTGGCTCGCAGGGCTTCTCGGGGACCGGCTGGGACAAGCGCGGCGACCGCCACGGCACCTTTGGGAGCGGCCGCGGCCAGGACATGTATGGCGGGCACGTGTTTGGGTCCGCCACCAGGTCGAGCAACCTCGGGACAAAGGCGACGGGCGCGCCCGCCCGGCCCGCGCCCATCCGCAAGGATGCCTCGAGGGCCGCCGAGGCATTCGCCCCGGGTGACCGCGTCTCGCACAAGACCTTTGGTCCCGGGGTCGTGGTGGCGGCCCAGGGCGATACCATAGACGTCAAGTTCAGTCGCACCGGCAAGGTCAAGAAGCTCATGAAGGGCTTCGCTCCCATCGTGAAGGTGGAGGGATAGGCTATGGCGCTGCTCGAGAACCCCCTGGTCGGCAGGGCGATCATCTTGGTGGTCACCGCCGTCGTCGCCTACGTGCTGCAGCGCATCGCCACGCGCGCCACGCGCAAGGTGCTCGAGAAGGCGCAGATGCCCAACGTCTCGATCTTCATCAACATCGAGCGGGCGCTCATCTGGTTCCTCGCCCTGCTCGCCGTGCTCGAGCCCGTCTTTGGGGTGCAGCCCACGGCCTTCGTCGCCGCGCTGGGCGTCACCTCCATCGCCGTCTCGTTCGGCCTGCAGAGCACCATCTCCAACATCATCTCGGGCTTTGGCCTCATGCTCGCCCGTGTCATCGAGGTGGGGGACTACATCGAGGTGGGCGGCTACCAGGGATGGGTCACCGACGTCACCTGGCGGTCCACGACCATCAAGACGATCCTCGATGACGTCATCGTCATCCCCAACTCGGTGCTCAACACCACCACGCTGAACAAGTTCGGCCCCACGTCTGAGCGCACCGTCACCATTCCCATCGACATCCATCCCGAGGCCGACATGGTCGAGGTCGAGCGCGACATCCAGGAGTCGGTCGAGGCCGCCGTCAAGGACCAGGCGTGGTATGACCCGGAGCTGGGCGTCATCCTCATCCACCAGGGCTTTGGGTCGTTCGGCTTCAGGATCGACGTGCGCGTGGGCATGCGGGACATGCGTGACGGCCTCGACGCGCGCCAGGCCATCGTTCATGCGTGCTCGGGGAGGCCCTGGCTGGCGCGCTGGTAGGCCACGCTTCGGCGACTTGTGTGCATGGGGCGGTTTTCGCGTGAAAGGCCCCTTTCTTTGCATAGGTGGCAAGTATTCGCTTGCAAAGAGACTTTATTCATCAATGACACGCAAGAAGCGCTATAATCGAGATAACAAGCGCAAATCGATGCAGTTTTTAGGAGACTTTGACCCAAACATATTCGTATTTTGTAACTTTACTGTAATGTAGTACGGGCAAACTGTTTGCATCACGCGCATGTCTTAGTGGGGCATGCGGCCACCCAGAGGCGGCTATCAGCGTGATCAACCTGACTGGGGGAATCATGAGCAACAACATTTCTCGTAGGGCGTTCCTTGGTGGTTCCGGCCTGCTCGCGCTTGCCCTTGCGGCTTGCGGCGGCGGCGATGGCGGCTCCTCCGACGCAGCCGACTCCGGCGAGATCGTCACCGTCACCGAGGGCACGCTCACCGTCGCGTCCGACCTCGCCTACCCGCCGCTGGAGTCCGTCCCCGAGGGCAAGGGTCCCGAGGAGGCCGAGGGCTTCGAGGTCGACGTCGTCACCGAGCTTGGCAACCGCCTTGGCCTCGAGGTCGTGTACCTCCCGCCCGTGAAGTTCGACACCATCGTCCCCATGATCAAGCAGGGCGGCAAGGCCGACATCGGCGCCTCCAGCTTCACCATCACCGACGAGCGCAAGCAGGAGATCGACTTCACCGACCCCTTCATGGACTCCAACCAGGGCGTGGTCGCGGCCGCCAGCGTCGGTGCCCTCAGCGTCGAGGACCTCAACGTCGCTGGCTTCAAGATCGCCGTCCAGTCCGGCACCACCGGTGAGGACTGGGTCCGCGAGAACTGCCCCGACGCCGAGTGCGTGCCCCTCGACGACGCCATCCAGGCCATGACCGGCTGCCAGAGCGGCCTGTACAACGCCGTCGTCGCCGACCTGCCCGTCATGCGCTACCTCTGCAACAGCTCCTACACCGACCTCGCCGTCGCCATGGAGATCCCCACGGGCGAGCAGTACGGCATCGTCGTCTCCAAGGACAACCCCGCCCTCACCGAGGCCCTCAACCAGGCCCTGGCCGACATGGAGGCCGACGGCACCATGGACGACCTCGAGGTGAAGTGGTTCGGCACCACGCTGTAGTCGGTAGTCTCAGATTGTCGCTGGCGGGGGCCTGCGGGCCCCGGTCTCTTTGTGCATGCGGGTCCCTGCGGCTATGATGGGGCGACGGGAGGCACGAGGGGGGAGGCGCGCATGAGGCTCGGCATCATCGGGGCGATGGAGGTAGAGGTCGCCCTGCTCAAGGAGCACATGGAGAACCCCCGGATCGAGCGAGTTGCCGGTTTGGAGTTTTACGGGGGCTCGATCTCGGGCGCCGAGGTTGCCGTCGTCCGCTCGGGGGTGGGCAAGGTGTTCGCGGCCATGTGCACGCAGGCACTCATCGACCGCTTCCACCCGGATGCGATCCTCAACACGGGCATCGCGGGTTCGCTCGACGAGCGCATCGACATCGGTGACTTCGTCGTGAGCACCGATTGCGTGCAGCACGACTATGACGTCACGTCCGCGGGGTATGAGCCGGGCAGAAACCCTGCCCTGCCGGGACTTGGTCTCTGGGCAGACGGGACCCTGCGCGCCACGGCGGTCGAGGCGGTGCATCGCGTCGCCCCTTCGGCGCAGGTCTTCGAGGGCAGGATCGCCTCGGGCGACCAGTTCATCGCCGACGCCGCGCGCAAGGACCTCATCGCCGGCCAGTTTGGCGCCCTGTGCTGCGAGATGGAGAGCGCCGCAATCGCACAGGTGGCATGGGCCAATGGGATCCCCTATGTCGTCGTGCGTGCCATCTCCGACACGGCCGACCAGGCTGCCGAGGAGGTCTACCCCGAGTTCGAGGAGGTCAAGGCGAGAAGGTGCGCCGAGGTCGTGCTGGAGCTGGCGAGGCTGCTCTAGTTGAGCGCCGCCCGGAGGTCGATGTCGAGGTCGACCTCGCCGGGGATGCCGGCGATGGCGCCGTCCGCGGCGGCGAACTGCCAGTACGAGAACGCATAGGTCGCCGTGGGCTGCCAGACGTACTCCGCATACCAGAGCGGGCGGTCCCCAAGCTGGGCCATGTCGAAGCGGGTAAGGTCGTACTGGTTGCCATAGATCATCGTCTGGTAGCCGGCGGCCTCCATGCGCTCGCAGAAGGCGAGCGCCGCGGCCGTGAGGTCCTCTCCCGAGATGTCGGCCGCCCGCGAGGAGCCCTCGGGCGCCTCATGGTCGAAGACGACGGGAAGCTCGAGCGAGCGGCCGTCGAGCAGGGAGATGGCGAGCTCGGCCTCTTGGACGGCTTCCTCGGTGGTGATCGCCTGCGAGAAGAAGTACGCGCCGACCTCCAGCCCGGCGGCACGCGCGCCGTCGAGGTTGGCGGCGTAGTAGTCGTCGTAGTAGAGCTCGCCGTCGCTCATGCCGCGGTAGCCCAGGCGCACGAAGGCGAAGGTGACGCCCTGGTCGGCGACGGTCTCCCAGTCGATCTGCTCGTTGTGGTCGGACACGTCGACGCCCAGCCGCGAGAGCACCCGGCCGTCGACCACGTACGACGGGAACCCGTGGATGTCAGCCGTGAGGTTCTCCCAGTCGAAGGCGGGGTTCTCGGTGATGGTGGTGGTCTCGGCCGCCTCGGAGCCAAGCTCCGTTCCCTTCGAGCAGGTGACGAGCAGGCCAAAGGCCATGAGCGCTACGGCGAGCAGCACGCCGAGGGCGACGATGGTGCCCATGAGGGGCCGGCGCGCGAGCTCCGCGTCGACGTCGTACTCGGGGACGGTGCGGCGCGTGGCCTCGCTCGCGGCGCGTCGACGCCGGGCGTGTCGGTCCTCGCGGCGCAGGTGGCCGGCGCGCTGGGTGTCGCGGTCGTCGTCGATGGCGCGGTTGCGCCTGCGACGCTGGCCGTCCTGTCGTGAGTGTCGTGCCACCTTGGCTCCCATCGGCTCTTGCTCTCCCCGAAGAAGGATAGCCCAGAGACGCGGTCTGCCGCAAACGGCGTGGGGTTGCGCGCGGGACGCCGCCTCACGCCCGCGCGTCTCCCCCAAACCATCACCCATGTCCGGGGGAGTTCTGCCACACTAGGGGGGTACCCAAGCGATAGGAGCATCCATGGCAGAGTTCGTCTACCAGATGTACAAGGCACGCAAGGCCCACGGCGACAAGGTCATCCTCGACGACGTCACGGTCGGGGTCTACCCCGGCGCCAAGATCGGCGTCGTCGGTCCCAACGGCATGGGCAAGTCGACCCTGCTCAAGGTCATGGCGGGCCTCGAGGAGGTCTCCAACGGCGAGGCGCGCCTCACGCCCGGCTATACCGTGGGCATCCTCGAGCAGGAGCCCAAGCTCGACGAGGACAAGACCGTGCGCGAGAACATCGAGATGGCCTTCGCGGACGTCATCGCCAAGGTTGAGCGCTTCAACCAGATCGGCATGGAGATGGCCGACCCGGACGCCGACTTCGACGCCCTCATGGCCGAGATGGGCACGCTGCAGAACGACATCGACGCCGCCAACGGATGGGACCTCGACTCCCAGCTGTCCCAGGCCATGGACGCCCTGCAGTGCCCCGACCCCGATGCCCCGGTGAGCATCCTCTCGGGTGGCGAGCGTCGTCGCGTCGCCCTGTGCCGCCTGCTGCTCGAGGCCCCCGACCTGCTGCTGCTCGACGAGCCCACCAACCACCTCGACGCCGAGTCGGTCCTGTGGCTCGAGCAGTTCCTGCATCGCTACGAGGGTGCCGTCATGGCCGTCACGCACGACCGCTACTTCCTCGACAACGTGGCCGGCTGGATCTGCGAGGTCGACCGCGGCCAGCTCTTCCCCTACGAGGGCAACTACTCCACCTACCTCGAGAAGAAGGCGGCCCGTCTCAAGCTCCAGGGCGAGCAGGACGCCAAGCGCGCCAAGAAGCTCGAGCGCGAGTTGGAGTGGGTGCGCTCCGGCGCCAAGGCCCGTCAGGCCAAGGGCAAGGCGCGCCTCGCCCGCTACGAGGAGATGGCCGCCGAGGCGGCGGCCTCCAAGAAGCTCGACTTCACCGAGATCCAGATCCCGGCGGGGCCGCGCCTGGGACAGAAGGTCATCGAGGCCCGGCACCTCTGCAAGAGCTTCGGCGACCGCGTCCTCATCGACGACCTCAGCTTCATCCTGCCGCGCAACGGCATCGTGGGCATCATCGGCCCCAACGGCGTGGGCAAGACCACGCTGTTCAAGACCATCGTCGGGCTGGAGGACCTCACGTCCGGCGAGCTCGAGATCGGCGAGAGCGTCAAGATCTCCTACGTCGACCAGACGCGCGCCGGTATCGATCCCGACAAGACGGTCTGGGAGGTCGTGTCCGACGGCAACGACATCATCCGCGTGGGCGAGACGGACGTGCCCAGCCGCGCCTACGTGGCGAGCTTCGGGTTCAAGGGCCAGGACCAGCAGAAGCGTGCCGGGGTCCTCTCGGGCGGCGAGCGCAACCGCCTCAACCTGGCGCTCACCCTCAAGCAGGGCGGCAACCTGCTGCTGCTGGACGAGCCCACCAACGACCTCGACGTCGAGACCCTCGAGAGCCTCGAGGAGGCGCTCGAGCGCTTCAGCGGCTGCGTCGTGGTGACGAGCCACGACCGCTGGTTCCTCGACCGCGTGGCCACGCACATCCTGGCATGGGAGGGCACCGACGAGGACCCGGGCCGCTGGTTCTGGTACGAGGGCAACTTCGAGGGCTATCAGAAGAACCGCGAGCAGCGCCTGGGCCCCGAGGCCTCCAAGCCCCACCGCCTGCACCGCAAGCTCACCCGCGACTAGCCGCATCCAACAGACAGGAGCCGTCATGGCACGCGTCCTCTTCCTCGAGTATCCCAAGTGCTCCACGTGCAAGAAGGCCAAGAAGTGGCTCGACGAGCATGGTGTCGACTATGACGACCGCCACATCGTCGAGGACAACCCCTCCGCCGAGGAGCTGGCTGCCTGGGCCCGCAGGGGAGGGCTTCCTGTCCGCAAGCTCTTCAACACGAGCGGCATGCTCTACCGCGAGCTGGGCGTCAAGGCGCAGCTCGACGCGGGCATGACCGACGAGGAGGCGTTTGAGCTGCTCTCCACCAACGGCATGCTGGTCAAGCGACCGCTCGTGGTGGGGGAGGACTTCGTGCTGGCGGGGTTCCGCGAGCCGGCGTGGGCGGAGGCGCTGCTGTAGTCGGGATTACCTAGCGTCACGGTATCCTTGCGGCGCGGTTTCAAACAGGTTCCAGTGCGCGGGAAGGCACCTCCAAATGGGTACTCTGCTCCTTGGAACGCAGGGTTTTGCCGTCGCTTGATGGCAGAGAACAGGGCGGAGGCTCTCATGGCTGATGCTAGCGGACAGACCTTCCTGGAGCGGAAGAACATCGAGATCAGCTTCAAGCGCTATGCGATTGACGCCCTTGGCGCCATGGCGCAGGGCCTCTTTGCCTCGCTGCTCATAGGGACCATCTTCGGCACGCTGGGCGACCTCACGGGCATCGCGGCCATCTCCGAGGTCGGTGGCTTTGCCAAGGCGGTAGCGGGGCCAGCCATGGCCGTGGCCATTGGCTATGCCCTGCAGGCGCCGCCGCTCGTGCTGTTCTCGCTGGCCGCGGTGGGCCAGGCGGCCAATGCCGCCGGTGGCGCGGGCGGACCGCTTGCGGTGCTCGTCGTCGCAATCGTGGCGGCCGAGCTGGGCAAGGCCGTCTCCAAGGAGACGCGCGTCGACATCCTGGTGACCCCGGGCGTCACGGTTGGCGTGGGCTGCGCGCTCGCCATGCTGTGCGCCCCGGCCATTGGCGCCGCCGCAAGCGCGCTTGGCGCGCTCATCATGTGGGCGACCGACCTCCAGCCGCTGCTCATGGGCATCATCGTCTCGGTTCTGGTGGGCATGGCGCTCACGCTGCCCATCTCGTCGGCGGCCATCTGCGCCGCCCTCTCGCTCACGGGGCTTGCCGGCGGCGCCGCGCTTGCGGGCTGCTGCGCCCAGATGGTGGGCTTTGCCGTGGCGAGCTGGCGCGAGAACGGCGTGGGTGGCCTGCTCTCCCAGGGCATCGGCACCTCCATGCTGCAGATGGGCAACATCATGAGGAAGCCCGTCATC